>CAZOYJ010000186.1:0-6774 GCA_964583905.1 uncultured Roseivirgaceae bacterium | reverse complement strand
CAATATTTCAGCCGGCATTCTGAATCAACATACCGGGTTTGTGAAAAGATTATGGCAATGAATAAATCTCCGGAAGAACGGGAAGCCCTGGCTGCCCGGATCCGTTTCGAAGCTTTTCTGAACCTGAGGCTTCTGAACTTTAATATGATGTTCCGATTTTTGGTGTTGGGAATCCGGAATAAGAGGCAACGCTTATAACTTACTCGTCAAAATGAATGGACGAGAATTTTTCATTAAAGAGCAGCACTACAATAATTGTATACGTAACCAATTCGCCAACCATGGCCACATACTTATACTTGCTGGTCATGAATCCAAAGGTTTCAATCAGGCACACCAAGGCCATAGCTCCATAGGCAGCTACCATAAGGTATGGAGTAAGTTTCCAGCGCCCGAAATAACCAAACAAAAATACCGTTGCAGCAAAGAGCACCGAATTCCAGTGAATCACCAGCACCCAACCGGGAAATTCGGGGTTGGTGAAAGGTTTCCAGGGTACTTTGCTAACGATCATTTCCAGGATTCCACCCACTGCCCAGATTCCCAGCATTACGTGAATTACAACCAGGAGATAGCCCAGTACTTTAACCATAGTTATTCTTATTTTCTCGTGTCTTCACCCATCAGCATACTGAAGTAGCTTTCGTAGCGGCTCAAAGCAATCGTTCCTTTCTCCACGGCATCCAACACGGCACACTTCGGTTCATTAACATGCAGGCACCGGTATCCGAATTTGCAAGTTGAACGGAGCGCACGCATCTCAACAAAATTATCAGAAAGCTCTTCAGGCGAAATATTCATCAGGCCCCATTCCTTCACACCAGGCGTATCAATTACAAAAGTCGTTTCATTTATCCTGAACATCTCGGCAAACGTGGTGGTGTGTTTTCCTTTATCCGAGAAACCCGAAATTTCGGCAACCGACTGATTAATGCCAGGCGCTATTTGATTGAGCAAGGTTGATTTTCCAACGCCTGAATGTCCGGCAATCAGGGAAGTTTTTCCTTGCAGTAAGTGCAATACGGCCTGCTGATCGCTGTCCAATGCGGAAAGCTGTAAGCACCGAATGCCAATCGATTCATAGATATCCACCAATTGCTGCTGAACGGTACGTGCTTCATTGTTCAGCAAATCTTTCTTGTTGAAGATGAGCACCTGGGGAATATCATACGCTTCGGCTGTAACAAAAAAGCGATCAATAAATCCGGTTGAGGTGCGGGGTTTGGCCAGGGTGGCGACCAGCACAGCCTGGTCGATGTTGGCGGCCAGTACATGGGCGTGGGCCGTTTTTTTTACGGATTGACGCAGGATGTGGTTTTTACGTTCATGAATTTGCGTAATGATCCCTTCGTTATTTTCCAACTGAAGTTCAACATGGTCGCCAACCGCTACCGGGTTGGATTCTTTATAGTCTTCCAGTCTGAGTTTTCCGCGCACACGGCAGGGGAGAACCCGCCCGTTTTCTGTGAGCACATCATACCACGATCCGGTTGAACGCATGACAAGTCCTTTCATTTGGAAGTAAGCAGCGGGCGGCAAAAGTTCAGTATTTTCTCGGTGGCGCCCAGGTTTTCCTGCACATACAATTTAGTGACATCGCAGGCCAGTAAAAAATTCTGGGGTACATTCATGGTTTCGTACTTGGCCCGCAAGTCGTTAAAGTCGGCTACTTCAAAAGCTCCGCCCTGGTTAATCAGGTCAACGGCTTCCTGGAATTTGTGGTAATTCCGGTTTCCAAAAAAAATAGGAATGCCGTTGCAAGCAGCTTCCAGAATGTTGTGCAATCCTTTTCCGAAGGCTCCACCCACATAGGCAAATTCACCGTACCGGTACAGTTTACCCAGCATACCTACATTGTCAATCAACAGCACAGCATAATCTTCCGCGTTTGGGGGAGGCTGTGAATAACGAAAGGCTTTCGCGCTCAACGCTTTTTGAATTTCGCTGATGGAGGCTTGGGTAACTTCGTGTGGGGCGATGATGAACTTAAGGCGTTCATGGTGTTCATTAATAAACGGAATCAGTACTTCCAGATCTTCTTCCCAACAACTTCCGATAACCATCACCTTTTCGTTGTTTTTAAAATTTTTAGCTAATTCAATTTCAGCTCCAAGTTTCATCAACTGGTTCACCCGGTCAAACCGGGTGTCTCCCACACGGGTAACCTGCGTTATGCCAATGGATTTCAGTAACCGCACCGACTCATCATTCTGGACAAAAAACCAGGAAAAATTTTGCAGTATCCGAACGTAAAATTTCCCGTAACTTTTAAAAAAGACCTGCGATGGCCGGAAAATTGCTGAGACAGAAAGCAAGGGAATGCCTCTGCGTTTAAGTTCATTGGAATAATGAAACCAGAATTCATATTTCACAAAAACAGACAACACCGGCTTAACAACGTCAATAAACCGGGATGCATTTTTTTTAGTATCCCAGGGTAAGTAATAAATATAATCGGCCTTGTTGTAGTGCTTGCGCACTTCATATCCGGATGGTGAGAAAAAGGTGAGCAGAATTTTGTACGCTGGAAATTCTTCCTTGAGTTTCTCAATCACGGGTCGTCCCTGTTCAAATTCACCCAGCGAGGCACAATGCACCCAGATTACCGGGGCAGTGTTTTTGGCTAAATCCGAATTTATTTTTTCAAGTAAACCTTTGCGGCCTGCTACAAATAACCTGGCCTTGGCATCAAAAAATCCCACTATGTGGTATCCGATGCTGATCAGGGAAAGGGAAATGGAGTATAGTATATTCATCTACACGCTCGTGCCTTGTATGGGGGAGTAATGAAGCCCTAAATATAGGAGCAATCTTTCGATTACTTTTTTTCGTTCGTATGAATTAACCACCTGAAATTTTGGTTTATTTGAAGTTTAAAACCCGTATTTATGAATTTGTATACCCGGATCAGTATGATGATGATGTGTGGGTTACTGTACACATCTGGTTATTCGCAGGAATTTAGTGATATTATAAAAGGGAGTGTGAAAGATGCCAATTACCTGGCGGAGGGATATTTTTCACCGGTGTTGAAATCATTCGGAGCCAGCTTGAACCAGGGCTGGTATAATACCGCCAAGCCACATAAGCGATTTGGTTTTGATTTAACGGTTTCCGTGATGGGAATCCGGGTGCCGTCATCGGATAAGTTATTCACGGTTGACAATACAAAACTGGAGACGCTTGTCCTCACACATGATCATCGTGGATTTGATGTGGATGCAGATGGATCGGGCGCTATTCCTACATTGTTCGGAAATCCACAAACAAAGTCCAGGTTTGATTATAAGTCACCCCTGCCACCATCGTCTTTCAATGGAGTAGGTGGAGCTGAGTTCTTCGATAAATTTCCGTTCATGCCGATGGCGATCTATAATTTCAGCATGTCTTTTTTCAATCATACCGATTTAAAGTTCAGGTTTTTCCCCAAAACAAACTTTAACCTGGACGGCAATAGAGGAGAAGTTATGTTGTGGGGAGTGGGTGTACTGCATGATGTGAAACATTACATGCCGGGAATTAAAATGTTGCCGATCGATTTATCGGTATTTACCGGTCATACCCGTTTTACGGTTGCCATGGAACTTGATGGTCCTGAAAAAACCGGTGACTTTGTGGTTTCCTCCACAACCGTGCAGGCACTTGCATCTAAAAAAATTGGAGTACTCACGCTATATGGTGGGGCAGGTTACGATTTTGCAGGTACCACTATACGGGCGAATGGGTATTATGATTTAAATGGTCAATCGGGCGATGGCCCGGATGGAACCGATGAGGAAGCGAAAGATCCGGTTAACCTGAAAGCAACCTTCAGCGGCCCACGGGCAACGGCAGGTTTCCGGTTAAAGTTTGCGGTAATTACCCTTCATGCCGATTACACGCTTCAGAAGTACAGCGCCTTTACGGCTGGGTTTGGGATCAATGTGCGATAGTTTAAGTATCAGACTTCCCCGGTTTCGGAGAGCCAGATGGCTATAAACTTTGTGGTTGGGAACTTAGCGAACGTAATGACCATTACCGATGTGATCGGTACGGAAAGAAACATTCCTAATACACCCCAAATCACCCCCCAAAAAGTAAGCGCCAGCAATACACCCAACGGGCTCAGGTTTAGGGTACGGCCCATAACTTTTGGTTCGAGCACATTGCCGATCAGCAATTGTACGCCTTGAATGGCGAGAAAAACCCAGAATAAAATAGCGAAGGACTGAAACTGGAATAACGCAAACACCGATGGAAACAACGTGGCGAAGAATGATCCGATGTAGGGAATGTAATTCAGCAGAAAAATTAAAAAAGCCCACAATACGGGAAAGTCTACATTAAATAGAAGGAGTATAAAATAGCTTAGCAGGCCCGTCAACAAACTCATTTGTGTTTTTACAGAGATATACTTTCGGATAGAGGTAGTAATCTGGTTGATAATGGAATCAATGCTCTGCCGTTGTTCACTACCCGCAATCAGGAGTTGGAGTTTCTTCTGAAAAAATTTCTCCTCCACCAGCATGAAGGCCACATAAATAATGATAATGAAGATGTTTCCGGCAATATTGGTGAGGCTGTTCAGTAAGCCTTTTAAAATAGGTTGAACATCGAGCTCGCTTAATTTGGTCAAGGTACGTTCCTGAATATTAACAAACCATTCAATGGTATGAAGGTTTAACATCATGGATTTAAAGTTGTTTACATATAGTGGAAAACGTTTGATGATCAACTCCAGGTTAACGGTTATGATCTCATAAATGCCAACACTAATAAGCAGAATGATAAGAAAGGCAAAGATGGTTAATAGCCACGATGGCAGTGACTGGCCTTTAAGTTTAACCTTGCCAAGCAAGCGTTTAAGTTCATATACACCATACCAAATCATTACCGCCACCACTATGGGTTGCAGAAAATTGCTGAAGTAGGTCAGGCAAAAGATTATAATCGCCAGGATGATAAACCATGCGGCTGCCCGCTCAATGCGGAATTCAGTAGCTTTTTCCGGTTGATTCATCTGTATCATTTACCGGTAAAAGCAGGTTTACGTTTTTCAACAAAAGCATTCATGCCTTCTTTCTGATCTGCGGAAGCGAAGGTGAGGTAGAAATTTTTGCGTTCGAAGGCAAGGCCTTCATCCAGTTGTGTTTCGAACGATCGGTTAATGGCCTCTTTGGCTAATTGAACAGCCACGGGCGACAGCTGTGCAATTTCAGTAGCTAAGGCTACTGCTTCCTGCAAATACATTTCAACCGGCACCACTTTGTTTACCAATCCATAAAAGTGTGCTTCCTGGGCCGATAAAAACCGACCGGTAAGTATTAACTCCATCGCTTTGGCTTTGCCCACCGCTTTGGTTAAGCGTTGCGTTCCTCCGGCTCCCGGTATGGTGCCAATTTTTATTTCGGGTTGTCCAAACTGGGCTGTTTCGGAGGCGATAATCATATCGCAGGTCATGGCAAATTCACATCCGCCACCCAAGGCAAACCCAGACACCGCGGCAATAATCGGTTTTTTGGTTTTGCGGATCTGATCCCAGGTACTGAACTGATCAATCAGCAACATATCAATAGCCGATTTGTCGGCCATTTGCTTAATGTCGGCACCGGCCGCAAAAGCCCGCTCGTTGCCGGTAATAATGATCACGCGCACCTGGTCATTTTTATCGAGGAGTTGTAACGCATCGCGTACTTCTTCCATCAGTTGTTTATTAAGGGCGTTCAATTCTTTGGGCCGGTTCAACTGAATAAGCGCAATACCGGGTTGATACTGTTCGGTAACGAGGATGAATTCCATATACAATTGATTTTTGACAAATCTAAAAAATACTCCTTAGTTTTAATGCCGAAATACGTTCAGCAACAAATAATCTTTATCATACCGATGGGCAGAATAAAAGTACTCTTTGTGTGTTTGGGAAACATTTGCCGTTCGCCATTGGCAGAAGCGCTTTTTAAGGATAAAATTATGCGCAAGGGACTGTATGAACAGATTGTTGCGGATTCATGCGGAACCTCCGATTATCATATCGGAGACCCGCCCGATGAGCGCACCCAGGCCAATGCCCGTAAAAACGGAATCACCATCACACATCGGGGCAGGCAACTCAGCAATGAAGACCTCGAACAATTTGACTTTATCCTGGCTATGGACAGGAGCAATTATGCCCATATTTTACGGTTACCCGAAGCCAAACGGTATAGTCACAAGGTACAACTCATGCGCGAATTCGATCACGCGAGCGACCAGGACGATGTACCCGATCCATACTATGGCGGTGAACGGGGCTTTCAGGAAGTATTTGAAATATTAGATCGCACCACCGAACAATTCCTGCTTCACCTGGAAAAACATCACCTGCACACAGAATAAACAAGGGAATCTCAAATAACTTCGCCCACAAGTACTTACCCCTTACGGATTCTTAAACAGTACCTGCAGGGTTGAACGCGAGGATTGTTCGAGCAAAAGGCCCGGTTTGTTCCGGTAGGTTTCAAAACTTTCACGGTCATAGTTTTTCACCGTAACCAGGGTGAGGTTGGTATTATAGTATACTTCAAAATGTTGATGAAGTTTTTCAAGCAGCGCAGTAAGCTTGCTTTCAATAAAATCAATGCAAAAGGAAAAGGAGATGGCTGAATTTTGCATCACATTTAGTTTGATGTTCAACTCGGTGAGGGCATGAAAAATTGTGCTGAGGTGTTGCTCGTTAACAAACGTATAATCGGTAACCTTGCACGACACCAGGCATTGGTTGTCTTTAAAAACAATCATGGGTGGAAGCCGGTCGAT
>CAZOYJ010000185.1:0-6807 GCA_964583905.1 uncultured Roseivirgaceae bacterium | reverse complement strand
ACATGATCATTTCACTCATCGCAGCGCTCACTCAAAACCGTGTCATCGGTAAGAACAACGACTTGCCCTGGCACTTGCCTGATGACATGAAGTATTTTATGAAGACCACCAGCGGGCACCCTGTAATTATGGGCCGGAAAAATTATGAATCCATCCCGGAAAAATTCAGGCCTTTGCCTAACCGCACAAACATTGTGGTAACGCGGCAGAAAAATTACCGGGCTGAAAACTGCCAGGTGGTCAATTCGTTGGAAGAAGCTTTACAAATAGCACAAACAACTAATCAACAAGAGGTATTCATCATCGGTGGCGCAGAAATTTACCGGCAGGGATTTCCGAACGCCACGCGTTTATACCTCACGGAAATTGATGGAGTGGTTGAAGGCGACACGTATTTTCCGGAATTCGATAAAAAAAACTGGAAAGAAACCTCTCGTATTCACCACCCGGCTGATGAGCGCCACGTCTTTGCTTTCGACTTTGTCGTGTATGAGAAAACAGAAAATACCTGATTCCTGCCGGAGATTGCTGAACTTTGCAGTATCATTGCAGACCTGAAACCATAACCTGTTTATCTAATGGAATCGCATAAAAGAGTACTTGGTATCCTGTACATCATTTCCGGATCATTACAATTTTTTATCCTCATTGGTGTATCCGTTTTCATCTCCTCCTTATTTCCCTTCCTGGCCCGGGAAGCGGGAGCTGACGGTGCATGGATTTTGGAAATGGTGGGCTGGCTGGTGCCGTTCATTCTGTGGGGCATCATTATCTTCCTGGCCATACCCTCCATCGTTGGCGGTATTGCACTGCTCCAGGGAAAATCGTGGGCGTTAACCCTGCTTCTGATCATGGGCTGTTTCAAACTCTTTTCGTTCCCAATCGGTACCGCTCTTGGTGTTTATACTATTTGGGTATATGCCGAATCAAATAAAACCAATGCATAGTACACGGTATGACGAAACTCAAAGGAAAGGTTATCTGGATTACTGGGGCCTCATCGGGTATTGGCGAAGCGCTGACGTATGAATTAGCCAGAAGAGGAAACAAACTCATCCTCTCCTCCAGGCGCAAGGAAGAATTAGAACGCGTAAAAGGTAACTGCCCACCAAAAGCTCAACCGGGTATCCGCATACTTCCACTTGATTTAAGTGAACCCTCCACCTTAAAACTTTCTGCTGAAGCGGCCTTACAACTTTTTGGTCACATCGATGTGCTGGTAAACAATGGCGGCATCAGTCAGCGCAGTTTAGCAAAAGAAACTTCGCTTGAAGTTGACCGGAGAATTATGGAGGTGGATTATTTCGGAACGGTTGCGCTAACCAAACATCTCATACCGCATTTCATCAAGCGTAAACAGGGTCATTACGTTGTTATAACCAGCATTACCGGCAAGGTGGCTACGCCTTACCGTACGGGCTATGCAGCTGCCAAACATGCCCTTCATGGATTTTTCGATGCGCTGCGTGCAGAACTCTGGAAAGAAAGTCCGAAAATTTATGTAACCCTGGTTTGCCCAGGCTGGACAAAAACCAAAATTTCGATTAATGCCGTTAAGGGCGATGGTACACCAAACCAAAAAATGGATTCCACCACTGCGAAAGGTATTGATCCCAAAGTACTGGCAAAAAAAATGGTGAAGGCTATTGAAAGCAGGAACAATGAGGTGAACATTGCAGGCCGCAAAGAAAAACTGGCGGTGTGGTTGAAAAGATACTTCCCGAATTTGTTAGCGCGCATTATCCGTAAAGCAACCGTTCGCTAATTTCAAAAGCTGTGGATATCCTTCAACAAATTCTTATCATCGCCATCGGATTTGTTTCAGGATTCCTGAATACCGTGGCGGGAGGCGGTTCATTGATTACGTTACCTGTACTGATCTTCATGGGCTTGCCCGCTTCAGTTGCCAACGCTACCAACCGGGTGGCGATTTTATCCCAAAACATTTTTGCCGTAACCGGATTCAACAGCAAGGGCATAAAACTCCCGTTTCCGTATAGCCTGTATTTGGGGATAGCCTCCCTTGCTGGCGGATTTATCGGGGCCAAACTGGCTGTCGATATTGATGACGCTTTGTTTAAACGCATTCTTGCCATCATCATGATTATGGTGGTAGCGAGCATTGTACTGGAGCCCCGGATCAAAAAAATTAACCGGCCGGAAAGACTGGGGCCGCTCCATCAAACGCTGGGCATTGCCGGGTTTTTCTTTCTTGGGATTTACGGAGGATTTATTCAGGCGGGTATTGGGTTTTTAGTAATTGCATTATTGACAAAAGTCAATCACTTCAGTTTAGTAAAAACCAATTATGTAAAGGTATTTGCTGCCATTGTGTACACCGGAGTTTCGGTGCTTGTGTTTGCCATCGAAGATAAGATTATATGGATAACCGGGCTTACGCTTGCCATCGGCCAGGGACTTGGCGGTTGGTATGCCAGCCGGTGGAGTGTAGAGAAGGGCGATGTGTGGATTAAACGGGTTATGGTTGTTGCCGTTATCGGACTGGCGGTGAAACTGTGGTTTTTTGATTAAAGATTTTACGGGTTCAATTCTGCAGCCCGGTTTCTGTACCTGTTCCCTTCTTCACCCGGCACCAATTCACCCAGCCGGGCAAACACCTCCGCCAGTGAACCGTCCAGTTCAACGGCTTCTTTATAATGTTTAATAGCCAGATTGGTTTGGCCCCGGGTATCATAAATGTAAGCCATCAAATGGCACAGCACTGCATTTCGGTACCCCGTTGAATATGCACCGGTATAATAGTAAAGTGCCGAATCTAGTTGCTGCTGCGTATAAAAGCAGTCGCCCGTAAGCAGCATGGCATTCAAGTGATCCGGCTCATAGTTTAGCGTCATTCGTGTCTCTCCAATCGCTTCCCGGTAACGCCCTGATTGGTACAGGGCAAATGCCTTACCGTAGTGCGCTTCTGTATATTCAGGAAATATGGCCAATGCCCGGTCGTATACATAAATGGCAGTATCATACCGGTTAAGTCCAACCAATGTATTGCCCCAATCAAAATACACGGCAGGAAATTCAGGGTCTTCCTGTGCGGCTAACCGGTAGTAATAAGCAGCTGAATCGTACTGGCCATTCGTATAGAATTCGTTGGCCTTGAAATAATAGGAGGCAAATCCTGTTTCTTCGTCAAAAAAGATCAATGCAATTACCGCCAAAACAATAAACAGGGTAAAGAAGCCAACCCCAGCACGAACGCACCCCAAGGCGGCCGTTGAAAAAGAAGTATTACGAAGACCACTTTTTAAATCCTTTAAGACAAAGTCAATTGTCTTTTCGATCTTCGGAGTTTGTGGTTTATGGGGTGATTCGAAAGAAGGTTTAAAAAGCACCGCTCCACCCGACAGGAAGTATTGAAAGAAACTAAACGTTGCAAGGGTCAGGCAAAAATAAATAACCACCTGATCGACCGACCAAAACAAGGCGAGCAGAAACAACGCTGTCCCACCGGTAATTAGCCATGCTTTACCCCTCTGGTTGTGCATCGTGTGGTTCCTATTTCATCACGCTTACCATTTCTTGTTCATCAATCCGAATATCGTCTTCACCCACCTCATCGAACGGATGTTCAAGATGATCCTGGATATTATCAAGGCTTACTAAAATAAAGCTATACAATACCGGCATTACGTATTCCAGGTGGGCTGAGTAATCGTTAAAAGTGCTGGCGAAGTAAGGTCCGTAAATTATCGGGAACACATAAATAAACACTTTGCTGTAGGCGCGCAGTGTAACCGGTGTACGATAGGCATGAACAATTTTAAGGTTATCAAAGGCAATAATCATTTTACTAACATACTGGCTTACCCTTGAAATTTCCCCGGCTTGCACACCTACCTCGCGCATCTCCATGGTTAGCTCCGATAATTTCGAGAATTGCTCATAAATGGCATGTTCATTTTTTTCCCAATCCTTACGCTCGTGTTTGCTGAACATGTCGCGGATTTGCCGGGTTAGTTCATTCATTAAAACCCTTGAGCGATCAGGCAAATCATTGGCCTTGTCTGCGGGCCAATCGCGCATAGCATAATACATGGCTACCGCATGTCCTTTAAAATCTGAAAGTCGTTGCAGGGCAGTCTCTCTTCGGGTGTATGCCGAACTAATGGAAAAAACTACCGGAAACACAATGGCCACCCCCACCAGCATATCCGGAAACTTAGCCGTTAACCCGTAGTGGTAACAGGTGTACGTTGAGGCTACCGACAATACGGTAATGATTAAGGTTTTATAATTGATAATCAGAAAAAAACTTTTGAGTACGCGCTTCATGTCGTTATCAGTATTAGAATTACCCAATTTCACAAAAAGGGTAGTATTAACAAATTGTCAGGCTTTAATATATTTCAGGTACATTCACTTCTATACCATGTCTGAAACGAAACCGGTTAAACCACACGCCTGGAAAATTGCCCTGGCAACTCCTCGTTTCCGAACCCATTTTGGGTTCACTTTTATGCTCTTAATCATATGCGGTATTTCAACACCCCACCTGTTCCGGTACATTGAACAGCGGCCCGGGTTCATCCTGAACGATCCCATATTAAACATCCTCCAGCCTATGGAGGTATCCATGGTTGTCTTCACCCTGTTGTACACGTGCATTATCCTGGGCATAACGCAATTGATTAAAAAGCCAGCCGAACTGCTGGTGGGCTTACAAGCCTACCTGATAATTACCGTTACCCGATTTATCACCATGTTGCTGGTACCCCTTGAGGCGCCCGAAGGTATCCTGATTCTGAAAGACCCCTTTGTTGATACCTTATTCTATCAACAGCCGGTTACGAAAGACTTGTTTTTTTCGGGGCATACCGCCACCGTTAGCCTCTTTATTTTTTTACTGTACGAACGAAAGGGATTACGATATACCTTTGGTTTGGCGGCCCTTACCCTTGGCATCTTGCTGCTGTTTCAACATGCCCATTATACGGTTGATGTACTGGTTGCCCCTGCAGTAGCCTGGGGAGGTGTCAGGCTTTCCACTACTATTGCAAAATCTACTGGGCCCCTACTCTAGACCATAGTATTAATTATCCAACTTTTTCTTAATATTAGGATAACATCTGCACAATTTTTGCGTAAAGAAAAAAGCCAAATGATGACTTTTTATGAGCCATAATGCATACCCCCTTTTTGAATTCTCAAATCCCATAGCACAGGAACATCTTGACTTTTTTGACCAGTATGGTTTTATCCATTTCCACAATTTTGTAAGCCCCCATGCTGTGGAATTATTTCGCAGGGAAATGAAGGCCATAGAGGAAAAGTGGATCGCGAACAATGTTGAACGGGTTAATGGAGTACCCATCAAGTATGGGTATGATGTTGACGGGAAAAAAATTGTTCAACGGTTTGCCTTCGGTTCCCAGCACAGCCAGGTGCTTCATGAATTTCTGAAAGACCCCCGCTTTGAAGCCCTGTTCCCTTTGCTTGGGCCAAACGCACCCGATGTACGAATGGGCGAAAACGAAAAAGATGGACTGGTGATAAATCATTACATCAATACCGAGCGTAGCGGTTTTACTAAAATGGGCTGGCATACCGATGCCCTCCGCGATATTTTCTATGGAAAGAAGGTAATGCCGATGCTCAACGTTGGTATTCACCTCACCGATGCCGTTGAAGGAAATGGAGGGCTGCGCCTGATTCCGGGTTCGCACAAGCAAAACCTGTTTGGCATGTTGTTCCGCAAGCCCCACTTTCTGGATCATAGGCCTGATAAGAATGAAATCGGGTTAATGACCAGAGCGGGTGACCTTACCATTCACGATGGCCGGCTGTGGCACCGGGTTGCACAATCTACCATTGCAGGCGAACGCAGCCGCAGACAGGTTATGTATGTTCCCATTATCTCTGGCGATTACCAACCTAAACATGAAAAAAGTCCAACGCTGTTTTATCAGCGCTTTTACCACATCTTTAAATAATTCCCCATGCAACAGGCTGTAGTAACCGGGGCCAGTCAAGGTCTCGGTAAGGCCATTGCCTTGGAACTCGCCAACCGGGGTTATGATGTGCTGTTGATTGCACGCACGGGGCCACTGCTGGAAGAAACTGCCCAACAAATTCAGAAACTTACTCCCGCAAAAGCACATACCTTATCGCTTGATTTAAGCGATCCGGCCTCCGTAGAAAAAATTCTTAACTGGTGTGTTCAGCAAAATTTCAAACCATCGGTACTGGTTAACAATGCCGGATATACTTGTTACGGCTTTTTCGAAACCCTTCCCTGGGCGGACCAAAAAGACATGCTGTCGGTAAACCTGGTAAACCTGGTTGCCATCACCCATCACCTGTTACCGCTCTTGAAAGAACAGCCGGCTGCTTATATCTTGAATGTATCCAGTACAACTGCCTTCCAACCCATCCCTACTATGGCCGTTTATGCGGCCAGTAAATCGTTTGTCCGGTCATTCTCCCGGAGTTTGCGGCATGAGCTTCGTCAATCAACCGTTTCGGTTACCTGCCTGATCCCCGGAACAGTCGCCACCGGGTTCATGGACAGAGCAAAGATGGAAGCACTGAAACCAACCGCTAAAAAATTTGAGATGAAGGCCGATGTGGTTGCCCTTGCCGGGATTAACGCTATGTTTAAAAAGAAAGCTGAATGCATTCCCGGAATTACCAATTACCTGAGCGCCAAACTCACCAACCTTGTACCCGATTCGTGGTTGGTGAAAATTGCAGCGGGCATCTATGAACGCTTCGCCAAATAACTCATTTCCCGATCAGCTCTTTAAAAAAGCCGGCACCATAACCCGTTAACTGAACGAAGGCAGCCGGTAC
>CAZOYJ010000184.1:0-6909 GCA_964583905.1 uncultured Roseivirgaceae bacterium | reverse complement strand
TTATGCGACAATTGGTTGAATCAGGAATCAAACAGGAACAGATTCTTTATCTGAATTTTGAAGACGAACGGTTAAGCCTGCGTACGGAACAACTGGATTTGGTACTGCAGGCTTACCAGGAATTATATCCTGAATTAAAATGGAAAGAATGCTACTTCTTTTTCGATGAAATACAGAACATTGAACATTGGGAAAAATTTGCCAGAAGGTGTTACGATACGCTGACACGCAATATTTTTCTTACCGGATCAAACGCTAATCTTTTAAGTCAGGAAATTGCCACGGCCATGCGCGGTCGCACACTAACGTACGAGATACTACCCTTATCCTTTCCCGAATATCTGCGGTTCAAAGAAGCCGGTACGCTAAAACTGGACAGCGCATCGCGGTCCAGAGCAAAAAATCTGTTTGCTGAGTACTTAATCAATGGCGGATATCCGGAAGTAGTATTGATGGACCCAGCGCTTCATACCCAGGCTTTGCAGGAATATTTTGATGTGATGACATATCGCGACCTGGTGGAGCGCTACCGTTTCACAAATCTTTCGGTAATTAAATATTTTTTAAAGCGGTTGGCAGCAACTACGGGCTCGTACTTGTCACTCAACAAAATATACAACGAACTGCGTTCACAAAACTATAAACTTGATAAAAACTACCTGTATGAAGTTTATGATGCAGCGAAAGCCGTTTATCTTTCATTGCCTGTTTCAAAATTTGATTTTTCAGAATTAAAAAGGCTGAACAGCGACAAGAAAACTTATTTCATTGACAATGGCCTGCTCAATGCCATCACATTTAAATTCAGCAATGACTATGGAAAATTGCTCGAAAACCTGGTATACATGGAACTGAGAAGGCAAAATAAAAATCCTTATTACTTCAAAGATGTAAAGGAGTGCGACTTCATAATTTATCAGGAGGAAAAAAAACCAATACCCGTACAGGTGTGCTACAACCTCAGTGATCCTGATACTTATGATCGGGAAATTTCCAGCTTATTGTATTGTTGCAGAAAGCTAAAGCTCAAAACCGGAATTGTTATCTGTACAGAAAATCCGGAAGAGAAAGTTGTGAATAACGTTCGGATTAGGTTTTTAAATGCAATGGAGCTTTGTCTTGGACAGGCCCGGATTTGAGTAGCCGGGCTTAAGCATTGACGCAGTTAGCAGTGATGGAGCTGAGGATTATTGCTACTGTAATCTAAAATCAAATTAATTTTTACACTTTGAATTTAACTGGATTCACCATTCATCGTACTGTCTTGTTTATTCAGCTTGGGATATGTTTTCTTAGCTTTGATTTTTTCTGTTTCCAGGGTATCCAGAAGGTGATTTTGACTTCACCCAAAATGCTTTTCGGTTCACCTTGCTATTTTGTTACTTATCTCACGCATGAACCATTCATCGGCTGATCCAACTGCCTCCGGGTTACAGCCGGATTTCTGTGCGTATACTAAAACAAACAAAACTTAAACGCATATGAAAACGAACATGAAAAGTTGGATCAAAGCGCTTATGTTGCTGTGCGCAGTCATGGTGATCACGGCCTGCGACAAATCGGAAAACCTGGAAACGGGTGAAGTGGAATTTGAAATCACCGATGCCCCGGCCGATGACGCCCAGGTGAAGGGCGTGTACGTAACCGTAGCCGATGTAAAAGTGAATGGCCAATCGATTGCCGGATTCTCCGGAAAGCAAACCATCAACTTGCTGGCTTACCAGGAAGGGGTAACCAAATTGCTGGGCAATGCTGAACTCACGGCCCGCACCTACAACAACCTGACACTCGTACTCGACCTGGACACGGATGCCCAGGGCAATTCTCCGGGTTGTTATGTGCTGGCAGTCGACAACGCCAAACATAAACTGGCGACTACCGCTTCCGGTAAACTAGAGATTGCGTTGAACAAAGCGTGGACGGTAAGGGAAAATGCGAAATCACGCGTGGTGTTGGATGTGGATGTACGCAAAGCCATCCGCTATTCCGACAACGCAGCGGTACGCTACAGCTTCGTAAGTGAAAGTGATCTGAGATCAGCCATCCGTGTGGTTACACGAGAGAATACCGGTACGATAAAAGGTACGTTCAGTGGTGAAATGAATGCTGAGTCGGAGCAGGTGATTGTGTACGCATACAAAAAGGGAACATTTAACGCTTCCACCGAAACCCAAGCCAATGCCAGTGGTCTCTTGTTCCGCAATGCGGTAAACAGCACCAAGGTTAAAGCGGGCGTGCTCAGCAACAATTATACGCTGGCTTTCATGGAGGCAGGTGAGTACGAACTGGTCTTCGCCACCTATACCAAAAATCAATCGGATGAACTTACATTCGATGGCCTGCTGAATGTACTAATAGAAGCAGGCGGGCAAGTTATGAACCTGGTTAAAGTGCATGCAGGCGCCCAAGTTACGGTACAGGTAAGCGTAACCGGAAATTCATAAAAAACAACCGAAACAAAAAGGGGGCTGTCTCTAAAGGACAGCCTCTTTTGTTGTCATAGGCCTGAAACTTCATGGATTCATCCACTTTCGGAAAAATGGTAGGATTTGATCGAACTGAGTTGGCTGTGCAAATCACCCGGCAACAGGGCACAACGTTTATTTCTGAGAGACTAAAACGATGTGGTCATGAAACCCAAGAAAAATCCGCATGCCGATATTCACCGGCTTCATACGGTGTTGTTCCTGCTGTCGCTGACCATCAGTTTGTTGATGGTGATCCTGGCTTTTGAATGGACTTCCCCGGAAATTAAAACTGCCAATGCCCTGAGGCTTACGCAAAGCATAGCAGAAGAGCGTGTTGATATTCCCCCGACTGAATTACTTCCACCACCTCCGCGCCTGCAACCGGTAAAAATAATCGTAGTGCAGGAAGAAGACGCCCCGGAAGAACTGAACCTGGTTGTGGATATAGAGACACTTTATGAAAACACACCTGAAGAAATTATAACACATCAGGAACTTCCGGAAGAAGAAACCCTTACGGATGAAATCTTCTTTGTTGTGGAAACACCTCCCACCTTTCCGGGTGGAGAAACTGCATGGGTGAAATTCATTCGCTCAAACCTTACCTATCCGGCTAAAGCCAGGCGCATGGGTGTTGAAGGAAAAGTGTTTGTAAAATGTGTCATCGAGAGAGACGGCACCGTGTCTCATACGGAAGTAATCAAAGGTGTAGGCGCAGGTTGCGATGAAGAAGCCCTGCGGGTTATCCGGTTGTCGCCCCCCTGGATACCCGGTAAACAACGCGGTAAAGCGGTACGGGTAATTTACACGTTTCCGATCACCTTTAAACTGGGTGTATAATTCAGTTCTTGTTCAGTCCCTTGATCACCACATTACCGGTACCATCGCTCCGGCACGGGTATTGAAACTCCTCTTTCATCCGTTTCGGATCGTTTATGATTTTGTAAAATTCATCGAGGAATTTGAGGGTAGATTTTTTGTACGCCTCATCCACCAGCGGGTTGTTTTCATACACGGCATAAAGGGATGGCTTTAGGGTATTAAAGTGGGCAATCACGTTTTGGTAATGCACCATGTCGCTGATGCAAAAGCCGCGGTATCGCCTGTGGCGGGTGGAACTTAATGCCAGCGCCTCGGCTGGCCGGGCATACGGTGCACCAACAATCCCGGCATGATCAAAATCGTAGGGTACGGCTATTGGGCGCATTAAGGTATCGGCAGCCATTAGTTTAATGTTTTGCCGGTACTGTACCGACCAATCGGTATTGCCGATCAGGTATTGAAATACGGCCAGCTTCAGAAAATCATCGGTCTGGAGATGCTCGGGCTTGATCAATTGCCGTTCAATTGAAATCATATCGTGGCGGCCAGTCAGATGCTCTTCCGCTTCAAGCAGGATGCCATAAAACGGTACCTGCTGCCGGGCTTTCAGTGAAGAATCATCCAACACTACGCTCACCAACCGTGCCTTAAAACTTTTTGGGGTAATCAGATTGTACAGCCGATACACCAGGTATTCGCGCACTACATACTGATCGCCCCGACAAGGCATAACCAGCTTCAACTTATCCTCAGCTTCAAACAGCGTGTTCTTCCGCCCCGCTCTGGAAAAATTCAACAACAAGGGCGGGTATTCGCAATTGCTCGACATCCGCCTGAAATTTCCTCTGGTGCGCGCACGCACCGGAAGTGAAACAAGTCGGCCATCCACTTCCGGATACGATAACGTTACCTCAAAATAACGGGGCTCACCGGTACGGTCTTTCATTAATTCAACCAGCGAACCGGAAAGCGTCAGTGTAATCACCTCATCATTGTCAAACAATCCCTCGGATTGCGACCACGCAATAACCGGCACCACCATGCAGGTTGCCGAAAATGTAAACATGCGCACCAGAGAGACCAACGCTTGATAGCGGAACGCAACATACCGAATCATGCGGCTAAGGTAAAGAAGAAATCGGATTGCTTAAGCATGCAGCCTGCAACCAGATTATTATTATCTTACCTGAAATTTATCACTTGCCTATAGATTGAAGCCGAAAAAAAAGACAAAGACAAATCCGGAAGGGAGCGCGAAACGCTTTTCCGGGCTACCTACCGCAACCAGAGCAACCTCATCCAGATTGCCGACAACAAGGCCAACATGATCATAAGCATCAACACCATGATCATTTCCTCCATCATCGCCATTACAGGCTATGGTGCGGTGGCTGATAAACTTGATTTGTACGGATCAAACATTATCTACCCCCTGGTGATCATTATTCTCTCCTGCCTGGTCTCTGCTTTGTTCGCCATCCAGGCCGCACGTCCTAAAATTCTGGTAACTCCTAAAAAAAATGTAAACATGGGTAGATCAAGCCTGTTGTTTTTTGGTGAGATCGCCAAGCGAACCCAACAGGAATATCTGAACGAAATGGATGCGCTGATCAATTCCCGAAAAGATATTTATGAGCACATGACCATTGACCTGCACAACCAGGGCTTGATTTTAACGCGCAAGTACAAACTGCTAAGCTATGCTTACCAGGTGTTTATGTTCGGCTTTGCTTTCAGTGTGCTGATTTTTCTGGTATTCATCGCCCTCCGCTGAACATTTATTCTTAACATATCACTATCTTTAATTCATGGATACGCTTCAGCTTTTTTCAGAATTTTTCATCCTCCGACTCATCATCAACTCGGTCACCATATTTGTACTCATCCGGTTTATTTATCACAGTACCTATAACAAACGCGACCTTTTCTTTACCTTCTTTCTGCTAAATTTCATTGTATTTCTGCTGGCGTTCATGCTCGAAAAAGCAAAAGCATTCGGCTCGCTGACCAGCGCCTTTGCCTTATTGGCAGCATTTTCATTGCTCCGCTTTCGCACCGAAACCCTGTCGGCTAAAGACATGACGTATTTGTTCATCATTATGGCCGTGGCCCTCATCAACTCGGTCATGAAAGGAACCTACCTGGAAATTATGTCGGTAAACGCGCTGGTAATTATAGTAGTGTATGCTGTTGATGGTAACCTGCTGATGAAAAATCAGAAAACAAAAACCGTGGATTATGCAGGCCTGGAATATATTCACCCCGAAAAACACAATCTGTTAATACAAGACCTGCGCCAGCGCACGGGGTTGAACATTCAACGCATCTCCATTGAACACATCGACTTCGGAAAAGAACGCATAGTCATAAAACTCTATTATATATGAAAACCCTGACCAGTAAATTAAGTATTGTCCTGCTGATCGGTATCCTGCAGGGCACAGCCTTTGCGCAATCCTCGGATGTTACACCGCTATTCGCCAGTAAAGAACCGTTGGAGGTTAAACTCGGCTTCGCCATTAAAGAAGTAAAAAAAATTACCAACGATACCATCTACTCCCCTACGGTGCTGCATTATAAAGATGCGTCCGGGAAGTGGGATTCGATAAAAATCGACTTGAGGGCCCGAGGTGAATTCAGGCGAAAAAACTGCTTCTTCCCGCCCATCCGGATCAAGATGAAGAAAAAGGATGTGGACGGTTCGCTGTTTGCCGGCAATAAAAGCCTGAAGCTGGTTGTGCCGTGCCAAACGGCCAAAACCGCTAACGACCTGATTTTGAAGGAGTACCTCTGCTATAAATTGTATGAACCCATTACTCCATATGTTTTTAATACGCGAATGGTTAACCTTACCCTGACCGATCAAAGTGGCAAGCAACCCAAAAGCTATGATCTGAAAGCTTTCTTTATTGAAGATGACGGTCTTGTAGCCAAACGCCATGGCGCCAAAATGGTGAAAGACACTCAACTTCATCCACTGCGGATGCAGGATACCACGTCAGTCCGGCACGATTTTTTTGAATACATGATCTCCAATACAGATTGGTCGAGTGTGGCGCAACATAACATTAAAGTGATGCAACTGGCATCCAAAGACTACATCCCACTGGCTTATGATTTTGATATGTCTGGCATGGTGAATGCACCTTATGCACAGGTAAGTGAACTGACAGGTGCTGTAAGTGTCCGGGAGCGGGTGTACCGCGGCTTTTGCCGTCCGGAACCATTATTGCAATTCGTTCGCCAGGAATACCTCGCCAAAGAATCGGCCATCCTCAATACCCTGAACGCCAAAGAAGTTGACCTGAATCCAAAAGAACTGGAGGGCGCAAAAAAATACCTGGGTGAATTCTTTAGCATTCTTAAAAGCGATAAAAATTTTCAGGAACACATTGTCTCTAAATGCCGCACGAAGTAATTGAATGAATAGAGGGTTGATGCACATGAAAAGAATAACGATTTTAGCCTGTATTTTTCTTTGTTTTGCAATACCGGTTGTTCTTGCCCAACAAGTACTTGTACCGCCTTACCTGCAACCCGGCAATGCCCCTACTTTAAACAAGGAAGCAAAAGTACTCATCTGGCAAACCGACAGCATCCCTGGAAAATATACTGTGGA
>CAZOYJ010000183.1:0-6937 GCA_964583905.1 uncultured Roseivirgaceae bacterium | reverse complement strand
AAGGTTTTAGCCATGACGAAAGAATTGATTTCGGCCCAGGAGGCCACGCCAAGAATGAAAGACCCCGGTGTTATCCTGATTGATGCGCGCGGTGGTGCCGATGCCTTTAACCGGTATGCACAGGGCCATATTGCCGGTGCGCATTTTGTTGACCTCGAAACAGAGCTGTCGAGTAAGAAACCAAACCCTGCTGATGGCGGACGACATCCCTTGCCCGAACCACAGGCTTTTGGTAAATTTTTAGCGTCAGTCGGGATAACTCCCACATCCGTAGTTTTGATTTATGATGATAAGAGTGGCGCAAACGCAGCTGCCCGGTTTTGGTGGATGATGAAAGCGGCAGGACACCAAGAGGTTTATGTGTTGGATGCCAGTTGGACTGAACTGGTTGCTTCAGGCTTGCCGATAACAACCGTTATTCCGGATCGGAATAATGCAAATGAACCTTATGTTCTGGAGCGTTGGATGCGTCCCATCGTAGGCATGAATGAAGTGGAGTTGGCTGCAGATGATCCTGAAAGTGTCGTGATAGATGTTCGGGAAGTTTATCGCTATCGGGGCGAAGGAGAACCATTCGATCTGGTAGCTGGGCATATTCCCGGAGCAATCAATACGCCATACCTCGAGAACCTTGAGGAAACCGGCAGGTTCAAAAATGCCGATGTTTTAAGAACGGAATACCAGCCAATCGTTTCCGGAAAAAGTAACGTTATTGTGCATTGTGGTTCGGGCGTTACAGCCTGCCATACCATACTGGCGCTGGAGCATGCCGGTATTAACGGAGCAAAATTGTATGTGGGGTCGTGGAGTGAATGGTCGAGAAATAACAAGCCGATTGCTACGGGTGAGTGAGCGTCAATAAGCCGGGTACCAGTTCCGCAATCTTACTTCAATGTTTTTATTTCCCGTTTCAACCAATTTTTTAAAAGCTTCTACATCGCTAAAACCTCCCTGGCCACGAAAGTGAAATGGGTAAACTAAGGCAGGCTTGAATTCAAGGACTGCGCTGGCAGCCTGATCTACGGTCATGGTGAAAGGTTGATTCATGCAAACAAAAGCAACATCAATATTTTTCAGGGCGCGCATTTCAGGAATATCTTCAGTGTCACCGGATATATAAACCCGTTTTCCGCCCAGGGTAAGTACGTATCCGTTACCCCGGCCTTTCGGGTGGCGCGAATCTTCAGTTTCAGGTAAATTATACATGGGTATGGCGGAAATGGTAATCGTGTGTTGTTCGGTAGTAGCACCGTTGCTTAGCACTACCGTTTTTTGTTTGAGATCATCCGGTAACCGATCGGCAACAGCCTGCGGTGCAATGATGGTAGCCTTATCGGTGTTGATGGCCTGGAGTGTTTCGAGATTCATGTGATCGCCATGAATGTCTGTTATTAAAATCAGATCGGGTGGTGCAATTCCTTCAAACGCTTTTGCTCCGCCATACGGATCAGCATAAATTACTTTTTCATTCCACGTCATGGCCAGGGTAGCATGTAGTATGGGTTGAATGGATAACGTTCCGTTTGCCACAGGCAATTGATCGGGAACAGACCGCTGCGCGAACAAGGTTGAAGCCAGGGAAAGAAAAAGGAGGGATGTATAAATCCGATTCATGGCCAATTGTTTAGGGGTTGAAGATACCGCATTGCCGGCAAACACAAAACCGGCTTTTGCCGGTCTTGTGCTATTCTTGCTTGAACGGTTATTTACAAATCTGATCGTAGGCAAATACGTGCCCGGCTACATCACTCCATTTCAGCTTTTCTCCGGCAAAAACCTGGAGCATCTTCAAACAATTACCATAGAGGTCGACAAAATCTTTTTTGTAACTACCTTTTTTCACCAGTACGGCTTTCTGATCGTTTTGAACAAACAAATAGGACTTATCGGTGCCCCCGGTAAGTTTAACACCTTGAATGCCGATGCCCCGTGTTTCTTTTGCGTTGGGATCAGCAAAAACTTTTAGCTGGCTGTCGAAGCCGGGATTCAGCAATTGCATCAGGCGGTGCTTGGAAGTTTTGTTGTGCCGCATGGCCGTTTCGAAGATGATGTAATCGCGGTTGACGATTTCATCGAAGTTCGTGGTAACGGCTTCAGATACGGATGACCCGGATTCCACGATCATGGCCAATTTAGCTAGTTTGGATGCCTTTACTGAAAGGCGTACAACCTCTTCAGGTTTGAATTTGGCCTTTGCTCCATTTTCAAGTTTAACGGTAAAGTTATTTAGGTATCCGTTAATCATCGAACCACTGCCTAACTTACCTTCAATCTGCTCGCCAGAAATAAGCGTAACCACGCAGGGGTTTCCAAAAATAACACTTAGTTCATCTTGCTCAATTTCTGCAATAAAGCCCTGTCCGAATACGGAGGTGCTGACGATGGTCAGGAGTACAAAAACTATTTTTTTCATGTAGCATGGGTTATGTTCGGCACCCAGAAAACAGAAATCATACCAGCATTGGCATAATTTCGGGTTTTTTTACAAAAAGATTTTTTGACCGCTAAAATCAGGCGGGAACTTCCTTGACAATAACCTTCTCCATAACATCTCCCTGTCGGATCTGGTCAATAACCTCCAGGCCTTCAACCACCTTTCCAAATACTGTATGGTTGCGATCGAGGTGTTGGGTGTTTTGGCGATTGTGGCAAATGAAAAATTGAGAGCCGCCCGTATTGCGACCGGCATGCGCCATGGATAATACACCCCGGTCGTGATACTGGTTCTCTCCGGTTAACTCACAATCAATGGTATACCCCGGCCCACCGTTACCAATGCCGTTTGGGCACCCGCCCTGGATCACAAAATTTGGAATAACCCGGTGAAAGGTAAGCCCATCATAAAATTTATCTTCCGCCAGTTTGATAAAATTGGCCACCGTGTTTGGAGCGTCAGCGTCAAACAAGTTGATTTTCATCATACCTTTTTTGGTGTGGATTTCTGCAATTTTCATAGTTCAGTTAATGGTTTATCAAAATTAGGGGCAAAGTTAATCGACTGGCGTAATCCCGAAAGAAAGTTCTGGCGAAACTCAACATTTCTATCCACTATGACAAATGGCTGATGGCTTCCTGACAATCATCATGCACTCGGGATAAAGCATTCTTATCTTTGTAAGATCAGGTATACGCTATGAATAGATATTATTTTCTGGTATGGTTACTTTCCAGCAGTCTGCTTTGCAAAGCTCAAACCGAATACCGCCTGTCCATAAAAGACAGTAAAATGACGATCAGCGGAACTTCCTCTCTGCACGATTGGCAATGCAGGGTTGAGCAGGGTACCGGACAGATGAAGGCCCAGGTGGAAAACGGAAATCCGTTAACTATAAATACCCTGACTATGGGCATGGTAGTTACTTCCATCCGAAGCATTAAACCTAATGGTGACTACTATGAGAAAGGGATGGACAAAAATGTGTATAAAGCATTGGATGCCGAAAAACACCCGACTATCCTGTTTAATCTGGTAAAAATAAATTCTTCAAAACCTTTGGGAAGTACAATCCAACTTGAAGCTAACGGAACGTTACGAATTGCCGGCACAACGCGAGAAGTTTCCCTTCAAGTTAAAGCCACTCATACTGCGAGTGGTATACTCTTTGAAGGTAAAGTGCCTCTAAAGATGAGGGACTTTAACGTTGAGCCACCGACAGCACTTTTTGGAACCATACGAACCGGCAACGAAGTGGTGGTGGATTTCAAAATGGTTTACCTGCCGGTTAAATAATCCCTGCATTGTTCTATTTTCGCAAGTTATGACAAACATTAGGGTAGTGTTGGTTGCGTTTGGATTAGGCATGGGCTGCGTCTTGCCGGCAGCAGGGCAACAGGACTACCGTATTTACATCCACCCGTCAAGCCGGGTAACCGTTTGGGGGTCAACCAATGTAAACAGTTTCAAATTTCAGTACACCGAAAATATTTCTATTGATAAGCCCGTGCGGGTGCAAAACAAGGCCGGATCGCTAAAACTTTCGGGAGGTGTTATTGATTTTAAAGTACGCGCATTCGACTCCGGCAACAGCATCATGAATAAGGATTTTCGCAAGATGTTACAGGAAGAAGATAATCCGTTTATCACCGTTGAATTATCCTCGATTTCTCCCAACTGGTTGCCCAATGAAGCCTGGCGCGAAGGCAAAGCCGAAATCCAGGTTACGATTAATAAAATAGTAAAAACATTCACCGTTAGTTGTACAGTTGAAAATCCCGAAAGCCTGCTGATTTATGGAACCCAACGTGTTTCGCTGCTCGAATATAACCTTATTCCGCCCGTTCGGATGATGGGCATGGTAAAGGTGAATGAATGGGTGGAGTTTGACTTTGCCCTTCGGTTTGCTACTGATCGGTAGCCGGGTAAGTATTGTATACCCCGTAAACGAATTTGCTTTTTTTTCTTGGTTGCTATAACCAACTTTGCAGTCAATAAAAAGACTCTTACCCCCGAATGGTTGTTGAGCGTAGTTGGCTGGCAGGAATAACCCTGCTTCTGATCGTTTTTCCGGGTTTTGCCCAGCAGGATACCGTTGAACCGGCCATTATTCCCACGGATACGCTTACCGTTAAGGACACCGTCCGTAAAGACCTGAATTCGCTTGAAGCCGGATTTCGGTACGAACGGTTTTTCGATAGCTATAACGATCGCACATTTTTCCATGTTCAGTATGGCCGTACCATAGGCCAGGTGGATTGGTTTGCCAAAGTACTCCGGTATACGTTGGGGCCACTGGAAGCATTTCAATTTGAAACGGAATTGTACTGGCGTTTTAAAAAGCCCGGCTACTTTTATTTTGACGCGGCTTATTCTGATTCTTTTATCCTACCGAATTACCGGATACGGGCCGAGTTGTTTCAGGCCTCTGGGAAATTTGAATATTCGCTCGGAGCCGGGGTGGTTAAACCCTTTAACTTCAAAAACATTCCTGTAGTAACTGGCACCCTCGGCTATTACTTTGGGGATTACTTTGTTTACGTACGCCCGACTGTTTCGTATGTCGACAACGGCTTTACCAAAAGTCTGTTTGTTCAAGGCCGAAAGTATTTTACCAAAACCGACTTTGTGGCGATGAGCGTATTGCGCGGTGCCGATACCGGCACCAGCCGGGATTTAAATTCCATTGCCAACACGTTTGGAAACGATACGTACCTGATCCGGTTTAACGGTCAATTGAAACGCGGACGCTACCGCCTTGGGGCGGGTGTTGACTATGGTGGACTATACATTCCGGAACGATCGGAGTACGCACGCTTTATGGGCCTTGATGTGTACATAAACCGGACATTCTGATGACCTGGATCCAACTTTTCGTATACTTTGGAATTGGGTATGCCATACTGTACACCGGATCGAAAATTATTTTTTCGATTATGTCCTTACTTGAAATCCGGATTTATTTCTGGCGGTACGACCACGTGATTGAAGAGCATGAACTCCAGGCCCACCTTAAAAAGAATAAACACGAGCTGCCGCTGATTTCTGTTATTTCACCCGCCTACAACGAAGGTGTTTTAATTATTGATACCGTTAGTTCTTTCCTGAGTCAATCGTATAAAAATAAAGAGGTGATTATTTGTTCGGATGGCGGAACAGATGAAACCCTGGAGAAGCTCATCGAACACTTTGAGTTGGTGGAAGTACCGGATACGTTTATACATAGTCCGCACATTACCCATAAACCAATCAAGCGCTATTTTAAGTCGGCTAATCCGTTGTACAAAGACCTGACAGTAATCGACAAAGAAAACGGGGGCAAGGCCGATGCCCAAAATGCCGGAGTAGCCATTGCACAGGGTGAGATTGTAACCATTATTGATGCCGACTCTATCCTGGAAAAATATGCCTTGATTCACCTGGCCGATATTTTTGAACGTGAACGCAGGGTAATCGGGATCGGAACCCCAATCGGAGTATTGAACGATTGTAATGTAGGACCGGATGGCGTGGAAGATGCCTCTGTGCCGAAAAGCTTCTGGGCGAAAATCCAGGTGGTAGAATACATGCGCTCATTCCTGTTGGGGCGCATGTTTGCGCAACGGTATCGCGGACTTCAAATTGTTTCGGGTGCGTTTGGCGTGTATAAGAAATGGATTATTGAAGCGGTAGGGGGTTACTCAAAAGGTTCATTGGCCGAGGACATGGACATTGATGCCAAAATCTGGCGGTACATCGATACGAATAAACTCAAGTACCGCATTCGCTATGTGCCGGAAGTATTTTGCTGGAGTGAAGTCCCCGACACCTTCAAATCCCTTGCTTCCCAACGCGACCGGTGGGCGAGGGGAATGACTGAAACCATCTTGAAAAACAAAGACCTGTTTTTTAACCCGAAGTATAAAATGCTGGGGTTGTTCTCCTTTCCATATTACGTTTTCTTCGAATGGCTTACGCCCTTCATTGAAATTATCGGGTTGCTGTTTTTTATTGTCGGGGTAATCGTTGGCTTGTTCCCATTTTTTATCCTGGAGTACATTATCCTGATTTATTGGATTGTCGGAATTATTCTGAATGTTGTTGCCTTATCGGTTGAAGCCTTTACCAGGGGCCACTACAAAAACAGGGCTACCTTATTGCGGCTTAGCTTCTATGCTATTCTTGAACCCTTGTTTTACCACTGGATTAATAGTTACCTCTATGTGATGGGCAATGTGAAATTATTGCTGTTTAAAAAACGGGGATGGGGCGAAATGGAACGTGTCGGAATCAAAAAATCTCCGGATAGTACTTCAGATTTTGTAGCAAATCTTTCGGATGGCGCAGCATCGGATCATGCCGTGACAACAAAAATCCACGTACCGGAGGAAGGTGAGTTGGAAGTAGTGGAACACGAACCGGAGGTACACAGTCGAAAACGCGGCATAGCCGCATTGGTTGTAATTGCCCTGGCAATGGCAGTGTTGTTTTATTTCGGCTATTACCTGCCGGCCAAAGAGGAAT
>CAZOYJ010000182.1:4178-7018 GCA_964583905.1 uncultured Roseivirgaceae bacterium | reverse complement strand
CTCCTTTCCCGAAGCGATGAAATACACTATGCCTTCGCCTGCTGGATCAACGTGTAGCACATCGTTAACAAAATAACTGCCTGTTGTAAGGGGTTTTACTTGAAGGGTTTTCAGGTCAACCGTGTACAGTTTCCGCCAGCCGCTGCGCTCGGAGCTGACAACGATCTTACCTGCTTTTTCTTCAATCCAGAAACTGAATGCATCAATATTTGTTTTGCTTGAATCGGTGAACAGTGTTATTTGGTTCCCGGTGTTTACCTCCACACGGATAAGGTGGGCCTTTTGAAAACCACGTTCACGATAATTGAGATACCCTACGTTAGGTTTGTCGGACCACTGGTAAGAATAGCCGTTCTCATGTGCCATGCGGGGCATCGGAAGTTTAATCTCTTTACCGGTTTCAACGTTGAACACTACGCCTTCAAGATGTACCACGGTGGTGTCGCCCGGAGAACCGCGATAGTAGGAAAGAAGTCTTGGCCGGTAAAGTGTATCCACACTCCAATCCAACAGGTACATTTTCTTGCCATATCGCAAATCGCAAATGGAGGTTTGAATCCATTTCGAATCGGGAGACCAATTGGCTAAAAATCTTCTGGGGCGTTCGGCATTTTCACCTTCTATTATATCACTCCAGCCATAGTAGCTCGCGTATTCGTAATTTTTGGTTCCCTTGGTGCTCAACTGTTTTATTGCACCGGTTTCGGTTGAACGGATGAATAAATTATAGCTCTCGGTATAGGCAATCCATTTTCCATCGGGAGATTTCGATTCGTACAGGTTACGCTCCGCTTGCACAGTCGGAATATTTTCCAATGCATTGCGTGTGGTTTGCCATTTGTATTTTTTTCCCCGGAATGAAAACTCCAGATTCCCATCCTTTAAGTATCGGATATTCTCCAATACCAGGTTTTTCGGGTCAACCGGTTGGGCCAGTTCAGCACTAAGCTTTTCAGCAAGTAAGGCATGATTGAAAAGTTTCGTTTTTAGCAAAGGTTTAAATTGAACTTTCATGTAGGTTTTTTCACCAGGCGCAAAATGAACATACCAAAAACCGGTACTGTCGGAAAACCAGTTTGGTGTAACATGAAGATTAAAAGCAGTTTTATTGTTGACATTCTCCCACAGAAAACTTACCGCGCGGTTATAATCATTCTTATCGGGAGATTGAGACCAACAAGTGAAGGCTGATCCAATTAGTAAAAACCACGAAACTCGATTCATTTTTCTTAGGTTTAACTAAAATGCTTTGCGAGGGTTCTCTAAAATACTATTTAATTGTCAGAAAAAGGCATTGCAAATCTGACCAGGTTACTGTGAAACTCTTTCGTCTTCCGTTTATATAACATGTAAGGTAAAAGATTAAATTCGAAAACTATCTTTACGTTTAGAAGCAAATCTTATGTCCGCCAAAAAAGTCCTCATTACCCGCATCATCCCCGACATTGCCAAAACGATGTTGACCGATGCCGGCTTGGACGTAACCGAATGGGAAGGCGATGGCCCCATGACACAACCCGAACTGATTGAACGTGCAAAAAAGGTAAATGCCCTGCTCACGCTCGGTGCCGATACACTCGATAAACATTTTTTCAGCCAGTGTTCCCATCTCGACATCATCGGGCAGTTTGCCGTGGGATACGATAACATTGACGTGGAAGCTGCAACGCGCGCTGGAATCCCCGTAAGCAACACACCCGATGTATTAAGCGAGGCTACAGCCGATGTGGCTTTCGGCTTGATAATAGCGGTGTCAAGAAAAATGTTTTTTAACCACAAAACCATATTGCAAGGTGCGTGGAAGCAATTTGAACCCTTAAAAAATTTGGGTTTTCAGTTGAACGAAAAAACACTGGGTATTTTTGGGATGGGGCGAATTGGTATGGTGCTGGCACAGCGGTGCAAAGGCGCTTATCATATGGATGTGATTTATCATAACCGGAACCGGAATGACGAAGCCGAGCAAAAACTGGGTGCACGGTACGTACCTTTTGATGAATTGCTGCAGCAAAGCGATGTGCTGTCGGTTCATAGTGTACTGAGTGATGAAACTAAAGGATTATTTGATAAGTCTGTCTTCCGTAAAATGAAGTCAACTTCCGTTTTTATCAACACCTCGCGGGGCGGTGTACACAACGAGCCAGATTTGATTGATGCGTTGAATACGGGAGCGATTTGGGGAGCCGGGCTTGATGTTACCAACCCAGAGCCTATGCAGGCCGATAATCCCTTATTGCAAATGCCCAATGTTGCGGTATTGCCCCACATCGGGTCGGCCACCATTGAAGCACGCACGGGTATGGCACGGCTTGCGGCTGAAAATATTATTTCTTTTTACACTTCCGGTCAGGTGCCCACCTGTGTAAATCCAGAGGTGTTAAGAGAAAGGTTTTAGTTTGCCGAACAGGCTCCGGCTTTCCAGCGCTTTAGCCCCGCTGCACGCGCATAGCAATCGTTGCCATATGTAACACCATTACATCCGCATACCGGCTGATAGATATCGTAACAAGCAACCGGCTTAACGCGATTCAAATCAATACACGCGTTATGAAAGCGATCTCCGCAGGCGCCTAACACCATGCCCACTGCCACGATAGAAACCCTGATTTTAATTGTTGTCCAGCGCATACCCATTGGACACAGTCCATTGAAATCCGGTTGGAATGTGCTTACAGCACGTTGCCAAGCTGTTCTTTGATTCGTTCGAGGTCTTCTTTCATAGCCACCACATATTTTTGGATACCGGCATCGTTGGCCTTGGAGCCTATGGTGTTGATTTCACGCCCGATTTCCTGTGCAATAAAATTTAATTTTTTTCCGTTGGACATCGGTTCTTGCAA
>CAZOYJ010000182.1:2658-4168 GCA_964583905.1 uncultured Roseivirgaceae bacterium | reverse complement strand
AAGCCTGTAAAAAATAATCCAGGTGGGTTTTCAGGCGGACCCGCTCTTCGTGGATGTCCAGCTTCTCAATATAAAAAATGATTTCCTGCTCCAACCGGTTAACATCATATCCTTCTTCGCCAAAATAGGTAACAACATTGGTTTTTAGTTTTTCCCGGATTCTGGAAATGCGGCCGGCATCCAGTTTCTCCACCTCCAGCAACGATCGGTGTATCGATTCGCCATACTGCCTGAACTCTACTTCCAGTGCATTGCCCTCATCACACCGGAAGGCATCACATTTATTCAGGGCTTCCAAAACAACCTTCCGGATCAACGTCCACGCTGTGCCATTGTCTTCTTCCCCCACCTTATTTTGAATTACATCGGGTGAGTTTAGCGCTAATTCAAAAAGACTGTCGTATGGAGCCAGCACCCTGTCGGCTAATTTTTTCAATTCGAGATAATACGCCATAAACAACTTCTCGTTATAGCTCTGCTTAACTTCAGCCTGATCGTACCGTTGAAATTCAATGGCAATGGAAACCTTGCCGCGTTCAAGTTTTTCATTGATCAGGTTGCGCACTTCCAACTCCTTATCCGAAAAAGATTTGGGTATCCGAAGATTTAAATCCAGGTATTTTGAATTTAGACTTTTAACTTCAACACTGATCAGGTTTTTACCGTCATCGTGAATTACCTGGCCATAGCCTGTCATGGATTTAATCATACGGGAAGTGATGTGGGTTGATCCGACTTCAAAGGTAATGGAAACGGTGGTTCCTTCAACAGCAGAATGCGGGTCTTGCTAAGTCGATTAAAAATCAAAGCCTAGTGTGAGCATAAAGCGCGGATCCCGCACTTCAAAATTCTCTACCGGCCAGGCCAGATCAAACTTCATGTAATACCCAAAAATCACTGAGCGCATTCCTAACCCATAGCTGTATAACCACGGGTTAAGGTAATTCTTGATGTCCACCTCAATGGTACCGCGCTTAATCCGGTCTATCCGCACACTGGATCCCGATTCAAAAGGCGGCTTACCCGACCAGCTTGTGCCGATGTCGTAGAAAGCAATAAACTGCATGTTGCGGAAGAAGTTGGAAGAGATAGGCGCATTGCTCAGTGTTCTTACTAGTGGAACGCGCAATTCGGCATTCATCAACATTACGTTCTGGCCGAACAAGGTTGCATACGGGAACCCGCGAAGGTTCGTGGCAAATTCAACAAACAGGATGTCCTGGTTTTCGGCCCGGGTACCCAAAACGTTTTCATTTCCTTCGCTGTCGCGGCCGCTTTGATAAGTTCGGTTGAAAGCCCAGTTATCCATGCCGCCCAGTAAATATTGCTTGGGCGATTTACCGAAAAAGGCTCCACCAAATCCGCGTACCGCAAAAACAATTTCTTTATAAATTTTCTGGTAATGCCTTATATCCAACGACACCTGGCTGAAACTGTTATCGCCATTGTTCAGTCCTTCAAAATGATTAAAGATTAATTTTCCACGGGTGCCTTCAATAATGTTTAGTCC
>CAZOYJ010000182.1:0-2558 GCA_964583905.1 uncultured Roseivirgaceae bacterium | reverse complement strand
TAAAGGGCTCCCAACGGATGGCCCTCCGGTCGATCCGCGCGCTGAAATCAATAAAGTTGGGCAGGTATTGAAACTCACCATATACATCGGCATTGCGCAAATCAACTGTTGACATTATCCCACCAAAGAACCGGTAATTCTCCAGCATGTCATTCATTTGTGCTTCGAGCAAAAAGCCCAGGCCCCGTAACGGATCAATAACGAATGAGGTAACAATATTATCGGCACTGAATTTCGATTCATACGGGAAGGGCCCTATAATTCTACTCCGTTCACGCGCCTTCATGTAACGGTTTAAAAATGTTTCGCTGGGCAGGGTTTGTTTCACCACTTCATCTTCAAACACATAATCATCGGTGTTGACAATTTTCTCTTTGGGTTTTTCGGGTAACCCTGCTATCGCTACCGTATCGGAAGTAATGGCCAACGAATCTATAGTTATCCGAACGGTATCGGGTGCTTCCACAGAGTCTTTCTGAACCTTTAGGGTATCGGTTTGACCCTGAGCTTCTTTCATCCGTGCATTGATCAGGTCTTTTATGCTCATGGCCTTAGGTTGTTCCTCCTTCCGTCTGCGTTCCTGAACAATGCGTGCCTGTTGCAGTTCTTTTCTGCGGGTTGCCGGTGTAAACACGCCCTGGTTCAGATTAAAGTTCCGGTCGACATAAATATCATCGCGCATTTTTTGTTTCTGTGTAAACACGAGGGTATTGCGGCTGAAGTTGAAATCATAATCGCGAATGCTTGCCGAATAGTTGGAGATTTGAGTATAGATACTGGTGGAACGATCGTACTTAAACAAGTTTACAATACCGCGCTGATCGCTCAGGTAATAAAATACATTATCGTTTAACGCTAAGGGAGCAAAGTCTTTACTCAAGGTGTTGGTTATCCGGGGCACTACCAAATTGGTGGTGTCTAAATCAAATACAAACAAATTATAGTTATCCGTCAGGTCACCAATGGAGGGTTTGGTTTTGGATTGCAGCGTGTCGGTAATTCGGTTAGAGCTGAACACGATCCGGTTGGTGCCCGGAATAAACGAGGGATCAACATCGTCATAAATGTCGTTGGTGAGTCTGCGTACACGGTCTCTCCGCGTGCTGATCAAGAACAAATCATTCTGACCTTCAAAATCGGCACTGATAACCACCAATCTTCCATTGCCGGAAAAACTGATGCTCCGCACATTGCTAAACCGGTCGAGTTCGCGCGGTAATTTTGTTTTGGTGCTGAGATCATACAACCAGAACGTGTACTCTCCCCGCTTTACACCAATTACACCGAGCGTGTTAACGTCCGACCAACTGATGATCGGCAACCGGTAATCAACCCGCTGGCCGATAACGCGTGTGCCTCCCGAAAGCACAACGGTTTCCCGCTGGGTTTCCAGCGAGCGTACCTTCACCACAAACCTGCCGCGATCATTTTCAGCATAGGCAAGGTATCGCCCATCGGGGCTGATTTTTATGGTGGTAAACTCGGTGGTACTGTTGTGCCGGGGTGTAAACTTTAAGGAGTCGGCTGGTTTTACGTACGCCTGACTAACCACCGTTTCCATCTGGCCATAGTATTGTTGCCATTCATTAATGAGCTGATTAAAATTTACACCCAGGGTAATGAGTATGCTCTTCTCTTCGTTGCGGGTTACCCGGGTGTAATTCAGGATGTTGGAGAGACTGCTCTTGCCGTAGCGTTCGGCTATAAAATTCCAAACCGATTGACCCACTAGGGCAGCTTCTTCGCCTGAAAAGCGGTTAATGCGTTTTACATTTCGGGTGCGGATGATTTGGCGGATGTAATCATCCATTTCGGTTGTCCAGCCGTAGGCCACATAATGAGCCGCTCCGCTCACAAACCAATCGGGCAAATTCATCAGCAGGGCGCTTTGAAAAATATCTTTCAGATTCCCGCCATACATCATTTCGTTCAGCATGAGTTCGGAAACTTTAAAGAGCAACTCTTCCTTTAACTCCTGCATGGTGCCCGGGTGCGACACCTCTACGTAGGGTTTAATAAATTCGGTTTCACCCCCGATATTAAAATACGTTCGGTTAAGACCAACATTGCTCTGCCGCAAATCGGCCAATGAGTTATACAGGAAGATTTTGGTTTTAAAGTATGGAGGGTAGCCGATCAAATCGGTTATACGGTCGAATTCCAACTCAATAAATTGAAGGGCCTCCTGGGCTATGCTTCTGCGCCCATCGTAATAATAGATGTCGAAGTTTTCGCCACTCAGGTATTGCCAATTGAACGTGCGGAACTGTTGCCGGTTTTTTCCGAATACCTCGCGGGCTTGCTGCGCCTGGGTAGTTAACCCGGCAACAAAAACCAATACAAAACTGAAGGATAATATTCTCACAGATCTCACAAAAGCCATCATTCTAAGCAGGATTCCAATATACTGATTTATAACGATTAACATCCACCGAATGGTTTAAAGGGCTACCATTTTCCATCCAGGTTGCTAAAACGTCCGAAAAATAAGGAGCCAGACTAACACCTTTTGTTCCCAAACCATTAAAAATTACCAATTGTTCAATTTGCGGATGTAC
>CAZOYJ010000181.1:0-7019 GCA_964583905.1 uncultured Roseivirgaceae bacterium | reverse complement strand
GAACTTCCGACCCCCACGTCCCTAACGTGGTGCGCTAACCGGGCTGCGCTACACCCCGAACTCTCCATTCGCTTCGAAATGGGCTGCAAGTATACTAATTTGATCAAAAGCACACAAAAAGCAGGGTACGCACTTCTTCAAATACCAAAACTTCATCCCTGCAATCCGGTAAATTTTCCGTACCTTTGACCCTTCAATTTCTCTTAATCCTGCTGAAGGCTACTCTTCTCGTAAGAATCATCACCTCCTCCCGGGTTTTTTCCAATTGAATGGGGCCCAAGCCCGAAAGTTTACGTATTAAAACATTAACTCTGTCATCGTCAAGCAATTATGAGGCAATTAAAAATCACCAAACAAATTACCAACCGCGAAACGCAATCGCTCGATAAATATTTACAGGAAATTGGCAAAGTGGACCTGATCACGGCCGAAATGGAAGTGGACCTGGCCAAACGAATCCGTCAGGGCGATCAGATGGCCCTCGAAAAAATGACCAAAGCTAATCTCCGGTTCGTGGTGTCAGTAGCCAAACAGTATCAAAATAACGGACTATCACTCGGTGACCTGATTAACGAGGGTAACGTAGGCTTGATAAAAGCCGCCATGCGTTTTGATGAAACCCGAGGCTTTAAGTTTATCTCGTATGCGGTATGGTGGATTCGTCAATCCATTCTGCAAGCCCTGGCCGAACAATCCAGGGTAGTGCGCTTACCGCTGAACCGTGTTGGCTCGCTCAATAAACTGCACCGTACCTTTGCCGAACTGGAACAGAAGTTCCAGCGTGAACCTTCGGTTGAAGAACTGGCTGAAATCCTGGAAGTAAGCGTTGAAGATGTGGAAAGCACGCTGCGTGTTTCGGGCCGCCACGTTTCGGTAGATGCGCCCTTTAAGCAGGGCGAAGAAAACAACCTGCTCGATGTATTGGAAAGCAACGACCAGCAAACACCCGATTCGCAACTGATGGTCGATTCCCTGAAAAGTGAAGTAGCCCGCGCGTTAAAATCGCTTACCGAACGTGAATCGGAAGTGTTATCGTGCTATTACGGGCTTAATAATACCCACCCCATGACACTCGAAGAAATTGGCGACCGCTTTAGTCTGACCCGCGAACGTGTGCGGCAAATCAAGGAAAAGGCCACCCGCAGGTTACGCAGTGTGGCACAAAGCCGGTCGCTGAAAGCTTATCTTGGATAAATACAATGGACGCCCTATTCTTTAATAGCATGACTCATCCCGTTTACAGTTCTTTATGGAATAAATACAGGCCTGTTCTTTTACAGCTTATGGTAGCCGCGGCCGAAGGACCGCAGCAATACAAACTTTTTGATCATGAGTTTAAAGCCCTAAACGCCAAAGAAAAAAGCTATGCCTTCGCACTGCGGGCGCACCAGGGAAAGGCGGTAAACAACATCAAGGCCTCCAACACGGCAAAGGACCTGCTGATGGTGTTAAACTCTTCAAAAAAGGCATCTGAGCTGATGACCGAAGATCAATTTGAGTTTTCACTGGACAAGCAGTTTATGCTGAAAGTTACCCGCATACCGGTTACTCCGGAGGGGGAAGAAGTCACTACCAACTAACTTTATCAACCCTGCAATAGGATTACAACATTAATGGTGTACCTTTGTGGCGTAGTTTAAGTACCGGAGTTAAGAATGAGATCATCGTTTTCTTAATTCCCGATTTCTCGTAATTGTTCATTACTCTTCATTCCGGATCAGGAATAAAAATTAATCGGATCGTTATTGGTAATACAGGCTGGCTACAGCTAACGATGAACTATTAATTTTTAACAATTTACAAAATGCAAGGAACAGTAAAATTCTTCAACGAAGCCAAAGGTTTTGGTTTCATTAAGCCCACCAATTCATCCGAAGACATCTTCGTTCACTCGTCAGGCCTGATTGATGAAATCCGTCAGAATGATGAAGTTGAATACGAAGTTGAGCGTGGCAAAAAAGGTTTAAACGCCATCAATGTTAAGGTAGTTGACTAAAAGCCAATTGCCTCTATACGCAAAAAACCACCTTGTATAGGTGGTTTTTTTATTTAAATGAGATTCGTTAGCCCAGTTTTCCTACCGGGTTAGCTTAACCCGTACTGCGCTCATGCCTTTAACCCCGCGCTCTGTCTCAAAGGTTACATTATCGTTTTCCTTGATTGGCTCAAGTACACTGTTGATGTGTACGAAAACGCTGTTGCCTGTATCTTCTTCTTTAATAAATCCAAAACCTTTAGCGGTGTTAAAAAAAGTCACTTTGCCTTTTTTCAGGGTACTAATCTGGTGTGCTTCGCTGTTGCGCGATCCGATTACAATATCTTCAGTTTTTACCGTGGTTTTCTTTTTGGATGGATCCGGTGGGGTGGTGGTGATATTCCCATATTCATCTACATAGGCCATCATGTCTTCCAACGACTGACCTTCTTTCGCATTGGCCTTACGGTCTTCCCTGCGTTGTTCTTTTTCTTTTCGTTTTTGTAATCGTTTCTTTTGAAGTTCTTTCTTGTTAAACGTTTCTTGCGGTCTGGCCATAGTTTGTGGTTATGTGATCAATGCCTTAATGGTTCGGGAAGGTGATAGTTTGGCTATGCTTTTCTCAAAACAGAAGGAAAGGCAAAAGTACTGAAATCAAACTACTTTCCTGAGGAATTCCTGAAATTCAGATGCACAAACCCGGAAAATCCCCTGTTTGCCGGTCGGGAATTATATTTACGGAATGAAAATTCCTATACAGACCTTGCACCTCATCCCTAAACTCGATGAAAAACTTATAGAAGTCTTACGCGGGTTAACACCGGAAGAATGGTTTAAACCAACCCTTGCCCGGCAATGGTGTGTAAAGGACATTGCCGCACACCTGTTGGATGGAAACATCCGCACGGTGGCCATGCTGCGCGACCGGCATTTTGGTGAAAATACTGGTGACGTTAACGCTTACCAGGACCTGGTTAAATACCTCAATCGCCTCAATGCCGATTGGGTTGCTGCCATGAGGCGGGTTAGCCCTACCGTGCTGATTGAATTGCTGGAACTTACCGGCAAACCGTACTACGAAGCGCTCGCTTCACTCGACCCGTTCAAGCCTGCCCTGTTCTCCGTAGCCTGGGCCGGGCAACACGAATCGCCCAACTGGTTTCACATAGCGCGGGAATACACGGAGAAATGGCATCACCAACAACAAATCCGGGAAGCGGTAAACAAACCAGGCATCATGAGCCGGGAATTCTTCTTTCCACTGATCGATACTTTTATGCAGGCTTTACCCCATACCTACCGGAATACAGACGCTACCGAAAATACAAGTATTACGGTTACTGTTTCAGGCGAAACGGGCGGAAGCTGGCACCTTTTGCGGACTGCTGACCAGTGGCAGTTTGCTGCATCCGCCATCAATCCTCAAACCGAGATCATCCTCGATCCGGACACGGCATGGAAACTTTTTACCAAAGGCATTACGGCTGCAGAAGCAAAACAAAACATCCGGGCAACCGGCAACTCAACATTGGCCGAACCCATTTTTTCAATGCTGGCTGTAATGGCGTAATTAATTTAAAACCCGGATAAACATCTTTTGAAACCACACCTCGTTACCATGGTCTTGCAACACAATGTGGCCTTGGGGTATTGATGCATAGTGTGGGAAGTCTTTCCATTTACTATTCGCTATTCGCGCATTCCAATCTTCCGTTTTCAGGGTGTAGGCAACAACCTTAACTCCATTCAACCAGTGTTCAACCTGATTGCCTTGTACCATAATTCTCCCTTCATTCCATTCCCCTACCGGGTTGGGCTTTCCGTTTTCGGGTGCATACATGTCGAATACTCCGCCTGAGAAGCGTACGGCTGGAACATCGCCCGGGTAACCTTCATCATCCAAAATCTGATACTCCGGTCCGGTGGCAAAGGGTTCCTCAAACGCTTCGCTTACGTGGAACATAACACCACTGTTTCCCTGGTGAGAAATTTTCCATTGAAACATTAACTCAAAATTTTCATATTGCGCTTCGGTTATCAGGTCGGATCGTTCATTAATAGCATCATCCCGAAAAGGCAAACAATGAAGAACACCGTTCTTTATCTCCCACGAATTGTTAGGCTTATTCCGGTAGAAGCGCCATCCCGATAGTGAATTGTCATTTAATAATGAAGTGAAGCCCTCCGGTATTTGGGAATCCGTTGAAGCATTACCCAACTCAATTTTTCTCTTGCCCGATTCACAACAGACAAGGTTAGCTGCCAGGCATAAGAGTACCCCTATGGACTTCATCAATTATTCGATTACACGAATCATGATATTGCGGTACCATACCTTGTCGTCATGATCCTGCAAGGCAATGTGCCCGCTTCTTGCTTTGCCGAAGGCAGGCATGGTTTTGAATTTACTATTGGCCACCATGGTATTCCATTCTTCCGTGTGCATGGTAAAGTTTACCACGTTGGTGCCGTTGAGCCAGAACTGATAGTTACCGTTTTCGGAAACAATCCGAACCTGGTTCCATTCACCGGCTGGTTTTACAGTTTCTTCCGAACAGGAAATCAGATCATACAAATCACCGGCACGGTGTTTAATGATTTTGGCATCCGGATGACAGGTGTTATCCAGCACTTGCATTTCGGGGCCGGTAACATACACGGCATGATAAGCCGGATCTTCCACCACGTTAAATAAAATGCCGCTATTGCCGCATGAATCGATTTTCCATTCCAGCCTGAATTCAAAATTTTCATACTCACCAACCGTGATAATATCACCCCTACCCGCTTTCATTGAATTATCCAGGAACAGGGTTCCGCCATCAACTTTCCAGGCTTCACCAATCGTGGGCTTGTTAAAATTTCTCCAGCCATTGGTGGTTACACCATCAAACAACAAGGTCCAGCCTTCCGCTAGTTGGGCGTCCGTTAGAGAATTGTGTGTTCCGGTTGCCACGGTTTGTTCTGAGGTTGTTTGGTTTTCCTGTCTTTGCGACTGGCATGCCCAGGTTGTCAAAAAAATGACTGTCAACGCAAGAAAATGTTTCATAATTACCAGGTTTAGGATGAAGCCTCAACTTAGAAAATCTTTCCCGGATTAAGAATACCGTTCGGATCAAAAACCTTTTTTATACCGCGCATTAACTCAAGGTTTGTTTCTTTCATCGCAAGGGGCATATACGGACGTTTGGCAATGCCGATGCCGTGCTCACCCGAAAGGGTACCGCCCAGGGCTACCGTCAGCTTAAAGATTTCTCCGATGCCCTCAGGAATTTTGGTTTCCCACACTTCATCACTAATGTCTTCTTTTAAAATATTTACATGCAGGTTACCATCGCCCAGATGGCCAAAGCATACGGTATTGAAACCGTAATTTTTCCCGATTTCCTTGATACCCGAAATAAGTTTTGGAAGATTTCCACGCGGCACTACCACATCATCGGATTTGGTAAGGGTGTACCAGTTTACGGCTGGCGAAATATTTTTCCGCACTTTCCACAGTTCGGCTTTTTGTGCAGCACTCTCGGCAAACAACACTTCACCTGCCTGAAACTTCTCCACCACACCCATTACCCGTTCGGCATCCCGCATTAGTACTTCTTCATCGTTACCATCGAGTTCGCACAACAGGTAAGCATCCATATTTTCCGGAAACGAAGTGGTTACAGGGCTGTTCAGAACTTTAGCGCAATACGCTACTGTTTTCAACGCGGCTTCCCGCTCAAAAAATTCAACGCCTGAAGGCTGAATACCGGCCGTGAAAATTGCAGCAATAGCGCTACACGCCTCTTCATTGGTAACAAACGGAATGAGCATGAGTACATTTTTCTGCGGGTAACCGCGCAACTTAAACACAATTTTGGTGATGATGCCCAGGGTGCCTTCGCTGCCGCACATCAGTTGCGTAAGGTTATACCCGGTAGAATTCTTCAACACGTTGGCGCCTGTCCAGATTACTTCGCCAGACGGCAACACGACTTCAAGGTTCAGCACATAATCGCGGGTAACGCCATATTTCACGGCCTTTGGTCCACCGGAATTTTGAGCAAGATTGCCGCCCAAAAAACACGATCCGCTGCTGGCCGGATCGGGTGGATAGAATAATCCTTTTTCTTTCACCGCATGTTGAAAAACTTCGGTAATCACTCCAGGTTCAACAGTGGCCTGTAAGTTCAATTCATCGATGGCCAGTATCTTATTAAACCGCTCCATGGCCATCACCACACCATGATGTGTAGGCAAGGCCGCACCCGAAAGGCCGGTGCCTGCACCCCGGGCCGTAACGGGTATCCGGTGGGTATTGCACAATTGCATGATCCTGCTCACCTCCTCTGTTGTACCGGGCTTAACCACAACCGCGGGCAAAAAGGAATAATCTTCGGTTTTATCCTGCGCATATTCCAATCGCAAGGCTTCATCCAGAATTACATTCTCCTTGCCCACGATGCGTTCAAACTGGCTTATGATATCGATGCTTACTTCAGGAAATGCCATGCGTTTTGTATATTTGACTGGTTATTTTTTAAACGATTTCGGGGATGCTCATTTTTAACCGCAAAGGTAAGCAACCTTTCCTTTTCCTTATTGCGATTCTTTTTTTTACATCGTGTGCTTCGCACAAGGCTAAAGTACGCGAAGAAAAGGTAGGCAAGGTTATCCAAACTGCACGTAGTTACACCGGAACGCCCTATAAATATGGCGGTACCACACGTGCCGGTATGGACTGTTCAGCGCTGACCATCCACTCCTTCCGGGCTGTTGACCTAACCCTGCCCCGAAGCGCTTCCGGTCAAAGCAAAGTAGGAAAAGAAGTTCGGCTGGAAGAAGTAAAGCCAGGCGACCTGGTGTTTTTTGCCACCGGAAAGAAAAAACGACAGATTACGCACGTAGGATTGGTAACTGAAAAAAAAGGCCGTGATAACATCAAATTCATCCACGCCTCTACCAGCCTGGGGGTAGTGGAAGATAATATCTTCTCTTCATATTACCAGCAACGTTTCCGAAAAGCACGAAGGGTGATTGAATAAACTCTGCACGTGCTGGG
>CAZOYJ010000180.1:0-7041 GCA_964583905.1 uncultured Roseivirgaceae bacterium | reverse complement strand
GTTTCCTGGGTGACTACATCCATCGAGCCGTATTGCATATAACAGTGTGTGCTGTAAACTTTACCGAGACTGAACAAGGTATCCTTATATTCCTGAGGTGAATTTTTGAAGTCGGTTTCTGCAAACAGATAGGTAAGGAACGTATTCCAGGCATCACCTTCCAGGATAAAGGTGCGGAAAAGAACATTGTTGATTGTATCCTCATAAATCCCCTTTAAAAAAGGATGATCGAAATACGCCAGCTCATAACTTTTTGGCAGCGTGGCTTCGCCCACACCAGTACCCCAGTTGGTCCATATTTTCGTGTTGCGGTTCAGCAGGTTGATGTTGCATTCATACAACTCAAGGCCGAGCTTTTTCCATTCAGCAAAAACGGTGTGAATGAAGTCCAGCAATTCATCGCTTTTCCGGATGGCCATCGCCCTGGAGCGGATGCGCTCCAGGGATGCTTCTATCTGTGCTTCTCTTGCCTGGGCTTCGGCCTTTTGCAAATCAAGGAAACGCTTATACGCCAGATCGAATGCTTTACCCATTTTCGGGAGAATGATCCGTAACTCATCGGGCGGGGGCGTGTTCAAGTCGATGCACAACCAACCGTGGGTTAACCGGACAGCCGGATGATAGCCGTGCGTAATGTTATGTTTAATGATTAATGCTTCAATGTCGTCAGCCGTTTTCTCATCAATTCCGCGTAGCCATTTAAGCATGCGTTTCAAATCCGTCCGATTTTGCTCCACCACCACGTAATCGTCTTTAGCATTCCAAATGCGCATAAAGTATAACCGTGCATCCACGTTGCCGGGATCAATGATCAGATCAAAATCTTTGCGGTAACTCAGATTCAGCTCATCCAGCGAGGTAAGGTCCCACATCCGGATGGTATGGTTATCGTGTTTTAGAAAAATGGTAGTAGCGGTTATGGCGGCTGAAAGTTTCAGGTTGCTGAGTTCCTTCTTAAGGGTGATGACCACTTCCAGCACTTGCTCGGATTTGTGCATGGCCAGCGCCTGCGCCCGAACACGTTCAACGGCCGCCTCTATCTCCAACGCCCGGTTTTTTTGTTCCAGTTCAACTGTGCGTCTTTTTACAGCATCACGCAGTTGCAGGTTCTCGGTTTTAATTTGCTCAAGGGCTATGGTCTCACCCTCCTGAACCCGCGCATCGGGCAATGAGCCGTGTTGTTGCACAACCTTCCAACCGGTTTTCGTTTCGTGTAAAAAAGTAGACAAGCGGATGTTTGAATAGTATTTCCATTCGGCATCAATCAACACAAAAATATCAGCCACCTCATTGATAAGTATTAGAGCATCTACTAAGGAAACCCGGATTTGCCGGTTTCTCATTTCCACTTTCCCAACTACTTCATTCCGCTGTGCCTTATAAAATTCAATTCCATCCGCCTTAGTATGACAAATTTCGCGGGCTGAGGTCCCAATCAATTCAAAATGATCATCCAACGTGGAAACAAACGATTCAACATCGCCTTTTATATAGCTATCCCAGTACAGCTCATAAACCTTCCGGGCTTCGGCTTCACGTTGCTTAGCTGACTTCATGTATGCGTAATTAAGGTGCTTGAATTTGACGCTGACTCGCACGCCAACTTACTGGCCCGGAAACCGGATGCCATGCAAAGAAATAAATAGCAAAGGCAAGCCAATGGGTTTGGATAAAGTTAGCGGCTTCCCGTAGACAATGCGGGAAGAACTCAGCTAAATATAGCTAAATAAGCTTACAGCCGCACTTTTATACCTCCGTTGATCACAAATCCATCTACGGGTGCATAGATGTCACGGAATATCGGGCTTGAAACGGGGCCCGTGTAAATGGTGTCGAAGCGGGTTTGGCGGGTGTCAAGGAAGTTTTCAAAATTGATAAACACAGAAAAACTCTCCAGGATTTTCTCAATCATCAGTCCGCAAATCCAATAGGGTTTTCCCGTTGCGCCATCATTTAAGCGCTGCCGGCTGAAGTAATATCCTTCCAACCCGATCTTCCACTTCTCTTCCACCTCATACATGAGCACATTGTTCAACCGGTGACGCGCCACCAGTGGAAAAGGTGTAGTCGTGCCGATGTAATGTTCGTTCACATCGGCCAACGTATACCCGACAAACAATTTAAAATCATCGTAAGTCAGTTTGATGTTTGTTTCAATACCACGCGTATCAACCGTGCCTTCAGGTTGGCGGTATTCCAGTAAATCATTGCCGATCGGTGTCAGCACCAACGGATCGTCAATGCGCGTGTAAAAGAAAAGCGTATTGATGCTGAACGTAACACGCTCCGAAAGTTCGGTGCGGAAATTAAAATCGAGGTTTATACCGGTAGATTTTTCAGCCTTGGTTTGAGCAACCTCAACCGGCAACACGTTGCGGAACTGTACACGCTCGGCATCTTCGGTAAATACGGTAGGGGTTTTATAGCCCAGGCCTCCTCCCAACCGGGCAGTAAACGCGGGACTAAATTTCACGAGTGCCGATAAACGCGGTAAAACAAAAAATCCATATTCGTTCTGGTAATCCCCACGCAGCCCAGTCTCCAACGAAAACTTTTCGGTAGCTTCCCAGGTATTCTGCACAAACAGGCCTGCGGTAAAATGCGTATAGTCAACCGGTGGATTATCGGTTACATGGTTTTGCCGGAAGGCATCGGTCCATACATTCGCCCCAACAATCCATTCGGTACTTTCCTTGAATTGACTGTAGGTCAGTTCACTGAACGATGACCACTGTTCGCCTGAAAAGGAAAAATCAGGAATAGTCAGGGAGCGATCATAATACCCTATTGTATTCTTTACTGATAGCTTCCGCTGATCGTCAAACCAATGATCGATACCCGACTGTGAACTGAGTCGAACTGTTTTGTTTCCTTCAAAGAAAGCATCGGCAATGCCGGGAGCGCCCCGGATATAGCGCATGTCGCCACCCAAGCGGTCTTCCAGCATGGTGTTCAGTCCGATGTTGATGGTAGTGTTGTCGGATGGATAAATAAACAATCGTGGATTAAGTGTAAACCGGTTGTATTTCGGGATGGCCGAAAAGCCAATGTTGGCTGGATCGTAAGGCGACCCGTGGTTGTAGGATGCAAATACTGTAGCACCCACCTTCTCAAAACGCTCGGCATAAAACCCGCTTACATCCAGGCCGGCAGCCGTAGTGGCATTCAGCATAAAGCGCAACTCCCGCTCTTCTTCCGGAGTTTTGGTAACCAGGTTAACCAACCCGGCAATAGCTCCGCCACCGTAGAGCGTGGACGATGCGCCTTTGATTACCTCTACCTGTTTTAAATCGAGGGGAACAATCTGCAATAAACTTAACCCGCCCGAAAACCCGGAATAGAGCGGCAGTCCGTCACGAAGAATTTGCGTGTACTTGCCATCCAGCCCCTGGATGCGGATGGAAGAATTGTAACTGGTGGCCGAAGTTTGCTGGGTTTGAATACCCGTGCTTTCGTTCAACAACATGCGAATGTCGCCCGGTTTCATGTTGCCCTTTTCTTCCAACTCTTCACCGGCAATAAATTCAACACGGGTGGGTATGTTTTCAATGGTACGTGAACTGCGCGTAGCGGAAATGGTCACCGCTTCCAGGTGCTCTTCCCTGGGCATCATGAATACTTCAATTGATTCATCCGTACGGAGTGGAAAATCCAATACCCGTTCCACTCCGCGGTAGCCGACAAAACTGAAAAGAACAACCTGCCTTCCGGCCGGAACATTTTCAATATCTACCCTGCCGTTTGTATCCGTGCTGGAACCAAGCGTTGTGCCACGCACAGAAACGGTGGCGCCCGCCAAAGGCTCCCCGGAATGTTCATCTTTCACCACTGCACTTAATCGGTGTTGGCCATACAGCGAAGAGGCCATGCAAACCAGCAAAAAAATAACAGCTTTCATATTTTCCATTACAATCCGCAATAAAACTGAAAATGATCAGTTTTTTTGCTCTTTTTTGGATTGCTCCATCAGCGGTATGCCAGGCATTCAATCTCCACCCTAGCATCGAGGGCAAGACCAGTGGCTGCAAAAGCGCTCCGGGCGGGTTTATGGTAATTCATCGGTCTTGGGCAAGGTGCCGATTTGTCCGACAGGTAAATAATCCCGTCCTAAATAACTGCTTCTGAAAAAGGTAGATTCAGGCTTACAAAATCTTCGGTTTGTACATACTCAGCAGTTGAATTTTTGCGGGACTCGGTGCATGAAGTTATGGACATGAACACAATAAGAACTGTGGTCATTGTCTTTATGATTATTGTTCTAATCATAGTGTTTCGTTCGAGATACCACATAGCCTTAAGGCATAATCTATTGCTAAAACTTATTTTCAATTATCGTGAACTTTAATAAAAGGTTCTTGAAATAAATTTTCTTAAGTTAGGGAAATATCTTATAAAGAAACATCCTGATTACATGCAGCAAATCAAAACGGCCCTATTTGGAATGGGCAATGTAAACACCGGATTTCTGAAAATACTAAAGCGCAAAGAAGCGCTGCTCCAGCAACAATTCGGTATCGAATTTAAAATAACAGCCGTCTCCGATTCATCCGGAATTGCGCTTCATCCGAGGGGCTTCAACTATGAAGATTTGATCCGGCTCAAAGCCCTCCGTAACAAGGTAAACCAACTCGAAGGTTTTATGCCGGGTATCTCATCTGAAGAACTCCCCCATCATGCCGATGCTGATCTGCTGATTGAAAGTTCTCCTGTAAATATGGAATCCGGTAACCCTGGATTAACCGCCTCTACAACAGCGCTTGTAAAAGGTTGGAAAGTTGTGTTTGCAAACAAAGCACCCCTGGTACTGGCATACGATAAACTTCACTCCCTGGCCAAACAGCATCATACCAGGTTAGCGTATAGCGCAACGGTCTGTGGCGGGTTGCCCGTCATCAATTTCCTTCAACGCGATATGATTGCTGCCCGCCCCATCCGGCTTCAGGGGATTTTAAATGCTACCACCAATCACATACTAAAGGCGTTGGCAGGTGGCGGATCAATGGAAGCCGCAATACAAGAAGCGCAACGTGTTGGAGCCGCGGAAGCCAATCCCATGTATGATGTTAAAGGGCAGGATGCTGCCAACAAATTATTTATCATCATGAAGTCATTTACGGATTTCAAGGGAAGCATTCACGATATTGAAACGGAAGGAATTCAAAACATTACAGCCGCCCAGCTGAATCGTGCGCTGGAGCAAGGCCATACCATCAAACTCATCGCCTCTGCGGTGCCGGATGGAAATTCCTGGAAACTTTCCGTTAAGCCAACGGAAGCAAATACCCATTCCTTTCTTGGTCAATGCGAAGGCTGGGAGATGGGCATCCAACTGGAATCGGATTTATATGAGTCGGTTAAAATGAAAATCTACGAACAAGATCCGTTGGCTACTTCGGCTGCTGTTTTGCGCGATGCTATCATGCTTTCAACAGGCCGATAGGTTTTTGTTTCTTCTTACTGAAAATTCTGCGAGACACCCTATGATAAGAATTCCGGTGGCGGGCTCCCTGCAGGCTTTGAACGGTCTTCGGGCAGTGGTACAAATTCATGATTATCCGATGGCGGTAAAATAATTCTTCCGTGCTTCCAATCTTCTTTTGCCTGTTCAATCCTTTCTTTTTTGGATGAAACAAAATTCCACCAGATAAAGCGTTCCCCCAAGGGCTCACCCCCGAGCAACATTAAGGTGGTTGGTTCCTTTGCATGGATTATGGGATCTACTCCTTTGCTAAAAACAAGCATCAGGCCGGCCGTATAACGCTTACCCGAAACCTCTACACTTCCTTTTGCTATGTAAATGGCCCGTTCTGAATGTTCCATAGGTAATCCAAACCGCGTGCCTTGTTCAAGTGTAGCGTGTAAATAAAAAAGCGGTGAATGTGTTTTAACACTACTTTTCAAACCAAACGCATTGCCGGCAATCAACCTCATCCACACACCGGTATCGGTAACGATTGGTAATACCTCCGGCTTATAATTGTTGAAAGCAGGTGCTGACTCTTCATCCTTTTCCGGAAGCGCCACCCATGTTTGCAGCATTTCCAGGTTCCCGGCAGCCAACATAGTGGGGTCTTCAAATCTTTCTGAATGTGCAATGCCTTTTCCGGCTGTCATCCAATTTACTTCTCCGGGTCGAATAATTTGCTCCACGCCAAGGCTATCCCGATGCGTTACCTGCCCACCGAATAAATAGGTAACGGTTGAAAGTCCGATATGCGGATGCGGCAAAACATCCATTGTTTTCGCCTGGTCAGGTTGGATCACAACAGGCCCTGCATGATCCATAAAAATAAAAGGCCCCACCATTCTCCTTTGTCTGAAGGGAAGGATTCTGCGCACCTCCATACCGGGTGCCAACGCAGCGTTACGGGCTTCAATTACGATATCCAGCATGATGGGTATATTTCAATTCTATTCCGTTCGTTTAACCTATGCGCTAACTTCACCCAAAAGATCATCAAGATTCAACGGCCTGGTGTACATGTGTAAAGATCCATCTGCATGACGGGGCCACAATTCTTCAGGCCTGTCCCAATACAACTCCACGCCATTTCCATCAGGATCATTGAGGTACAATGCTTCCGAAACTCCGTGGTCGGATGCACCGGAGAGCGGATAATTTGCTTCGTGTAGTCGTTGGAAAATTATCGCTAAATCCTTTCGGGTTGGATAAAGAATAGCAATGTGATACAACCCAACACCATTGTGCGAAGCGGGCGGGGCATCTTTACTGTGCCACGTATTTAAACCGATGTGGTGGTGATAGCCGCCCGCTGAAATAAAGGCTGCCTGATCGCCATATAGGGTTGTAAGTTCAAAGCCGAGTAAGTCGCGGTAGAAGGTCAATGCGCGTTCCAGATCGGCAACCTTTAAGTGAACGTGTCCAATTCGGGTTTGCGCAGGAATTTTATAGGTGTTGTCCATCGGTTAAGGATTAGGCCTTGTCCGTTTTCACAGATACGCTGGCATATACTTTTACCAAAACTTCGTTTTCTTTTGGCTGAGGTCTTTCAACTTTTCGTAAGGTAACAACTTCCGGTG
>CAZOYJ010000179.1:0-7090 GCA_964583905.1 uncultured Roseivirgaceae bacterium | reverse complement strand
GATACCGATGGATGTTCCTTTAAACACCACGTTTACAAAGGGTATCGGATCGCCCGATGCGGCATCGGTAACCTTTCCGCGGATTACGGTTTCCTGCGAAAACAGCGGAAACGACAGGATGGAACAGAAAAGCAGGGTCTTGAATCGATCCATCAGGAACACAACATCAAAAGTAGGCACTCAGATAACACGCAAAATTAATGAATTAAACTCCCGAAAGCAGATTAACGTTTCGCCTTTATGAGATTTTAATTACTTCTTTTTCGCCCAGAAAATGCGGGGCTGTTTTCAGAATGTACAGATCAAGTACGGCCTTGGTGCGCGCCAGGTATTCGCGTAGCCGGACTTTCAGGGTTGATTCCGGTTCGGGATCATCGGCTACTACGGCAATGGCATCGATGTCGTAATAATCGCTGATAAACAAAGCCCGGTAACTGTGAAACGGTTGGGTGATGATCAGGATCTTCTCCTGGCCAAAGACTTCTTTACTGCGCACCACCGAATCCAACGTGCGGAAACCGGCATAATCGAGGGTTACGGAAGTGCGGGGAACTCCGCGGGCCAGCAATGCTTTTTGCATTTCGGCCGGTTCATTATAATACCGGGTGCGGTTGTCGCCACTCAAGATGAAATGATCAATTTTATTGAGTTTGTACAACTCGGCAGCCCGGTCCATGCGGTGGGTAAAAAATGGATTGGATGCCCCGCTGCCACGCAACCTATGACTGGTGCCCAACACGAGTGCTACCCGGTGATCGGGCAGGGTATCGGAATACTCAAAAATCCTGTCTTGTGTACTTTTAACAATCCAGAGGTTCGTGAAGATAATGAAAAGCAGTACCCCACCAGCTGAAAAAAAAATACCGCGCAAAGCCCACTTCATCCTGAAAAAATTTAAGCCAACTGTACAAAGTTAACGATAAGTTCGAAGAAATTCCTTTTCAATGATATTCGAGCGTTTTACCATTTTCCGGTACCAGGCTAACCGCAACGTATCCTTCTCCTCCGCACCCAGGGCATACCGCTCAAAATCCATTCGAAGTTTCGGAACCAGCGTAGCCAGGCAAAAGGCCACGCTCACCGAAATATTCAGACTTTCAGTAAACCCGTACATGGGAATCTTTACTTTCTCATCGGCATGGGCAAGGGCATAGTCCGAAGCTCCATGAAGTTCGTTTCCAAAAACAAGCGCGACCTTCGAAGCCGTGACATCCATTTCATCAAGGGTCTTTTCAGCCGAAGGATCGGTTACATAAATTGTATACCCTTCTGCACGTAAAGCTTTGAAACACGAATCGGTGGTGTTGGTTTGCTTGTGTTTATACCGGATCAGGTTCACCCACTTGTACGAACCTTTCAGCACATATTTATTGACTTCATATTCGTTCTCGCGCTCAACAATGTGCACATCCTGTATGCCCATGCATTCGCAGGTACGCACTACTGCGCTGGCATTGTGCGATTGAAAAATATCTTCCAACACTACGGTAAGCTGTCGCGTACGTTTACTTAACACATGCTCCACCATTTCCTTTTTATGATCGGAAATGTATTGGGCAAAATGGCTTAGCAGTCGGGTTTCGGGTGGTGATAACGGCATACAGTATATGCCGCTAAGATAAGGAACATCAGCTGAACAAGGCACCGGCAATGGTGGCGGTCATCATGGTAGCCAGCGATGCGGCCATCAAGGCGCGCAACCCCAACCGCGATAAATCCGCCTGGCGATTGGGGGCCATTCCGCCAATGCCTCCAATCTGGATGGCAATGGAACTGAAGTTGGCAAAACCGCATAACGCATAGGTAGAAATGACAATCGACTTGTTGCTCAGTACCGCCATGTCTTTCATTTCGGCCAACCCGAGGTAAGCCACAAATTCGTTGATCACGAGTTTTTGCCCCAGCAAACTGCCTACATAAATTGTTTCCGACCAATCCACACCCATAATAAATGCAAACACCCTGAACATTTGCCCGAAAATATATTGTAATGAAAAACCCGTAAACGATCCGTTGGTGGTTGCCGCTACCCATCCGTTTAATCCGGTCCATGCGCCAATGCCATCCACCAGAATCCAATTGATCGCATAGATAATGGCAATGAAGGCCAGCAGCATACCGCCAATATTCAACGCCAGCTTAATTCCATCGGCTGCCCCGGTAGCAAAGGCATCAATCACATTCACCCCTATGGCTTCTTTATTCACGCTTAGTTGCCGGTCGATTTTATCGGGTTCATTTTCCGGTAAAAAAATCTTGGCCATAACAATGGCGGCAGGCGCATTCATGATGGAGGCGCTCAATAAATACGTAGCAAACTTTCCATATTGCTCCGGATCGCCACCTCCCAAAAAGGTGATATACGCGCCCATTACACTGCCGGCAATGGTGGCCATTCCGCCTGTCATTAAACAATGCAATTCCGATTGCGTCATGCGCGGAATAAAGGGGCGCACCAACAAGGGCGCTTCGGTTTGCCCCAGAAAAACATTTCCGGCTGCGGATAAACTTTCAGCGCCCGACAACCGCATGGTCTTGGCCATGATCCACGCAAACACATACACGATCTTCTGCAATACACCGAGGTAGTATAAGCCTGCGGTAACAGACGAAAAGAAAATTACCATAGGCAGGGCCTGGAAAGCAAACAGAAACCCAAGTCCATGGCGCGTACCCTCCTGGTTGTCGCTGTTAAAGGCGAGGTCGCCAAATAAAAACTGGGCACCTTTGGCAGCAAAACTCAGGAAGGTTACAAAACCATCACCCAATGCCCGGAACCCCAGTTGAATAATGGGTACCTGGGAGATAAGTAACGCAATAACGATTTGTAAAATCAGGCCGGAAGCAACCAACTTCCAATCTACTTTCCGCTTGTAAGCAGAAAACAGGAAGGCAATGGCAATGATTACACCAAGGCCGATAATACCGCGCAGGTAATCCATTCGTTCGATTCAGGTTAAGGGCATTTTGCTTCAGGTCTTATGGCCTGAAGTCATCAGTTTCGCTTGCTCAATTCATCGCGGATCTTGGCCGCACGTTCATAATCTTCCTTGTCGATGGCATCCTTGAGCAGTTCGTTGAGTTTCTCAACGGAATAATTTTTAAAATCATCGCCTCTTCTTGGGGAGGGATCTTTCTTTACCCGCGACTTGGATTCTGCCTTGGTTTCAACTTCTTCTTCCTGTTCATCGGTTAACACTATCCCGGCCTCCGCCAGGATATTTTCATGGGTAAAAATAGGTGCATCAAACCGCAACCCGATGGCAATGGCATCGGAAGGCCGGGCATCCACCTCGGTGCGTTTCAAACCATCGGAACAAACGATTTTGGCAAAGAATACACCTTCTTTCAAATCGGAAATCACGATTTCCTCCACCGTAAAATGAAAGTTATTGGCAAACGATTTAAATAAATCGTGCGTCATGGGACGGTTCGGAATAATCTTTTCGATTTCAATGGCGATGGCCTGCGCCTCAAACATCCCGATAATGATGGGGAGTCTCCGGTTTCCTTCTGTTTCACCCAACACCAACGCGAATGAACCGGTTTGTGATTGACTGGATGAGAGGCCTAATATTTCGAGCTTAATTTTCTTCACAATTATTTCGAGGCCTTTATTGCCTCAGTCAATTTAGGTAAAATTTCAAAAGCATCACCAACTATTCCATAATCTGCCGCTTTAAAGAAAGGCGCATCGGCATCTTTATTAATAACCACTATACACTTGGATGAATTTACCCCGGCCAAATGCTGGATAGCACCCGAAATACCGATAGCGATGTAGAGTTGCGGTGCCACCTTAACCCCCGTCTGCCCCACGTGCTCATGGTGCGGGCGCCAGCCCATGTCGGAAACCGGCTTGCTGCAACCGGTGGCTGCGCCTAATGTTTTAGCCAGTTCTTCCAGCGCACCCCAATGCTCGGGCCCTTTCATGCCACGTCCGCCCGAAACCACAATGTTGGCTTCCGGCAATAGAACCTCACCGGTTGCTTTTTCGGATGAGGTGATCTTTGTGGCGAAATCTGAATCGGAAAGTGAAACGGAATAAGGTGTAACCGAAACAACAGAACCCACTTCCTTCACTTCGGCTGCATTCTTCTTGATGCCGATTACTTTTTTAGGATTATGTAATGCTACACGCGCAAATGCCTTTCCGGTATAGATGCTGCGCTTCACCACAAAGCCAGACGAAGTATCGGGCACCTCCACCACGTTGGAAGCTAAACTCGCGCCTACTTTCGCAGCAACACGGGCAGCAACCGGTGTACCCAGCGAAGAGTCTGCCAGTACCAACACATCCGCATTTTCATCCTCCATGGCTTTCGCAAGGACAGACGTAAACGCCTGAATAATACCCTGATTCAATTTTTCATCAGCAGCATGCAGCACTTTTTGCGCGCCATACTTTCCAAGATTTTCCAATTCAGATGACTCAACCGAACCCAGGGCCAGCGCAGTAACCGATCCGCCCATGGCGTGTGCAAAGGCAATCGCCTCCAGGGAGTTTTTCTTTGCTTTACCATCCGCACTTTCTATAAAAACTAAAATATTCATAAGGTTGTCTTATTCGTCATGCTTAACTCGCCCATCAGAGCACCTTTGCTTCATTCTTCAACAGGTTTACCAATTCCTGAACGTTATCCGCGCTCACCATTTTCACCGATCCTTTCGGGGGCGGTAATTCAAACTGCTGAAGTTTAACCCCGCTATCGGCAGCAACGGCTTCAACCACCTTCAAAGGCTTGGTGCGGGCCGACATGATGCCGCGCATGTTCGGAATTTTCCATTCGGCAATCGGCTCCTGGCAGCCGGCCACCAACGGGAGGTTCACTTCCAGGTATTCTTTCCCGCCTTCAATTTCACGCGCCAGCTTTGCGGTGTTGCCCTCCAGTTCAAGTTTCATAACCGGTGAAACGGAAGGAATGCCGAGCATCTCGCCTACCAGACCGTGAACGGCACCACTGTTATAATCAATCGACTCCCGGCCCATCAGGATGAGTTCGTAGCCACCGGCTTTGGCCTGGGCGGCTATTTGCGTTGCCACAAAAAAGGAATCGGTTGGTTCGGCATGCACGCGGATGGCATCATCGGCACCGATGGCCAACGCCTTCCGGATGGTTGGCTCAGTCTCGGCCAGGCCCACATTTATCACCGTAAGGGTTGAACCGGTTGATTCTTTCAACTCCACGGCTCGTGCCAGGGCATAATCATCGTACGGGCCGATAATAAACTGAACCCCGGTAGTGTCGAACCGGGTATTGTTGTCGGTAAAATTAATTTTGGAGGTGGTGTCGGGAACGTGCGAAATACAAACCAGGATCTTCATACTATAAACCTATGGCAACTGAAATGACTATCTTTAAACGGCTTCAAGATAAAGCATAAAATCCGAAATTTGGAACCCGTAATCTTAAAATTCCGATGAATTCAGCCCGTTTAAATCAACTTCTTTCTTTCCTTGAAGAATCACCAGACGATCCGTTTATCCTGTACGCATTGGCGTTGGAATATAAATCCTCCGATCGCGAACAAGCGCTTCACTACTTTACTCGTTTGTTAAACGATTGCCCCGATTATCTCCCAACCTACTACCAGGCAGCCCGGTTCTGTGAAGAAACCAATCAAATACCAAAAGCACTCGAATTGTATCGTAAAGGAATAGATCTTGCTACCCGGCAACACGATGAGGCAACCCGAAAGGAATTACAGGCCGCTTTTGATTTACTACATGAGGAGAATGCGTGAATCCTCAAGTTGATCCTTGACAACGAAACCTCGGAGGTTTTTAGCAAGAGTGTTCAAAAGAAAAAGAATTGGAGGCTTATCCCGGGCCGTGTATAAGAATCTGGGAATAATCTTTTTTATTTCCACTAACTCCTATCACTACGTACCGGTGCTGCGCATAGCCTCTACACCGTCTTTCATCAGGTAATCGGTCAACTCCTGCATGGTGTAACTTTCCATGCCGTAGGTTTTGCGCAGATGCTTATAGTGCTGAAGAATCCGCAATAAACCATCCATGTTCTCCTGCGGATAATTCCCAAAGTTATGCGGGTGCCACCACAAATGGTACACTTCGTTTTGCCGGGCGGCCGCTTCCATCTCGTTCAGAATACGTTTGATCTTGAGGCGATTCAAAAACAATTGCCGGGTACTGTACGGACGCAACAGCCGGCTGGCCGGAAAACACACCGGCACGCCCTCCTTCACCTCAATGGAAGCCAACGGATACGACTTCCGCTGGCCGGTGTTGAAGTAGGCATCGGCTCCGCGGTTCATCCGCTTCCACCACGATTCGGATTGCGTACTCTCAATATGCCAAAACCAATCGGTAGGATTGGAACGTACCGCACAAAATCCTTCTTCGTAACAAATCTTCAGGTACGCTTCATTGATCTGGTTGCGTGGAAACACCAACGAACGTAGTGTCAGTCCTTGCTTGCCGGCCGCACGCTGCGCAGCCTGCAAGTCGGCCCGGAACTGCTCGGCCGTTTGCCCGGGCTCGCACGCATAGTAATGCGCAAAGGTGTGCGAACCGATTTCCTGAAAAGGCGTACGCTTGATCTGGTTGATCAGGCTTAACCCGTAATGAAACGGATCTTCGGTTTCCGATTCACCAATGCCTTCGGTGTCGATGTACTGATAAGCCGATAATTTTTTGTTCACCAGTGTAGGTTTCGGAAACGGCATGTTGGCCAACATCTCCTGGCGATGCTGGTGAAACAACATCCCCACAGTCGCCCAGGTAACATGAACTTCATGCTGTTCAAAGGCCTTTAACATTTCGGGAATTATGAGCCGCGTATTTAAAAAATACTGACGGTAAGAACTCTTCACTCCGGAGGCCCGCAGGGGGCTTTCGGCTTCCAACACTCCATCGCGCGGACCGCGAAGGTTCCACTTCTCAAATCCACCCCAGTGAAGCTCAAAGTCCAAAGAAATCGTAAATATGCCGGGCATAGCGCTTGGAAAAGGTTGCAAGGTACAAAGTTTTCAAAATCAATGAATTCGGAAGATCGATGTATCCTGCGCTTTAACCCCCAAATTTGAAAAAAGAGCACGCACAACAAAGGAGATGTACTGTTTTTTG
>CAZOYJ010000178.1:0-7116 GCA_964583905.1 uncultured Roseivirgaceae bacterium | reverse complement strand
GAAGCCTTCCCTGCTTATGCTGGATGAACCCACCAACCACCTCGACTTACCCTCCATTGAATGGGTAGAAGCGTACCTGCGCAATTACGATGGTGCCGTGATTATCGTATCGCACGACCGCCAGTTTCTCGACAACGTCATCACCAAAACCGTTGAAGTAACACAGCAGCAATTGTTTACCTACGAAGGCAACTATACCTTCTACCTCCAGGAAAAAGAACAACGCCAGGAAATCCAGCAGAATGCCTTTGAAAACCAGCAAGCCAAAATCCGGCAAACCGAACGGTTTATTGAGCGCTTTCGCGCGAAAGCTACCAAAGCACGCCAGGTACAATCGCGCATCAAGGCATTGGGGCGTATGGATAGGATTGATGAAGTCGTTGACGATACGGCTGCGGTTAATTTCAAGTTTACGTTTAACCAACAACCGGGAAGGTACATCGTTACCCTTGATCATATTTCCAAGGCCTATGGAGAACTCGAAATCCTGAGAAACACATCGGCTATCATTGAACGGGGCGATAAGATTGCCCTGATTGGCGCCAACGGAAAAGGAAAATCAACTTTGCTGCGCATAATAGCGGGTACCGAACCCATTGAAGGCAAGCGCACCCTGGGCTATAATGTCATCCAGGGATTTTTTGCCCAGCATCAATTGGAGTCGCTGCACGTTGACAACGAGGTGTTGGAAGAGTTAAAGCAAGCCGGCTCAGGAAAAACGGAGCAACAACTGCGAAATGTGCTTGGCTGCTTTTTGTTTTCGGATGAAGATGTTTTTAAGAAAATCAAGGTACTATCCGGAGGTGAAAAGTCGCGGGTTGCATTAGCCAAGACTTTAATATCAGAAGCCAATTTCCTGTTACTGGATGAACCCACTAACCACCTGGATTTTATTTCCGAGAATATCCTGATCCAGGCACTTCAACAATACCAGGGAAGCTTTGTGGTGGTGTCGCACAACCGTCACTTCATCAGCCAGGTAGCTAATAAAATCTGGTATATCGATGACCGGCAAATCAAGGAATACCCGGGTACGTACGAAGAGTACGATTATTGGAAGAAGAAACGAGACGCTGAGCTACGTACCAACTCCACGCCCACGCCACCGGCCAAAGCGGTTAAAAAAGAAAAGCCCAAACCACAACTGCCCAGTTCCAAGGCCTTGTATCGCGAATTGGAGAAAGTTGAATCGCTGATTGAACAGTTAACCACCGAACGTGAACAAACAGAACTCGACATGGCCCGTCCCGAAGTGTACGGCAACGTTGACCAACTGCGGGTTGCACAGGAAACGCTGGAGCAAATCAATCAACAGCTAGCCGAGGCCAATAAAAAGTGGGAAGACCTGGTTGAAGCAATTGGGAAGCTTGAACATATCTAACCTGAATATTTTGTAAATTTCGGGTATGAAGAAACCCAGTGAAATTATCTTCCTCGTTGAGGATTCGCCCGAAGGAGGGTACGAGGCACAAGCACTTGGTGAGCGCATCTTTACACAGGCCGAAACCTTACAGGAGCTAAAAGAGAATGTAAAAGAAGCAGTACTTACCCACTTTGAAGAAGGCCAGCATCCGCTCCTTATCCGGCTTCATTTTGTGCGCGAAGAACTGATACAGGTATGAAGCTTTCGCGCAATATTTCAGGTCGTGACCTTGTTAAATCGTTAGCCAAAATAGGATACGAAATAACCCGTCAAAAAGGGAGCCACCTCAGACTCACCTGCAAATTTCCAGAAGTGCATCACATCACTATTCCTGATCACAACCCAATTAAGATTGGCACGCTTTCGGCAATTCTATCGGACATTGCGACCACTCGCAAACAAACGAAAGAAGATTTAATACACGAACTATTCGGTTAATTCAATCCTCAATCCTCTTGTGCCCTTAGGGATCCTGAGCGTTCGAAGTTGAACTTTTGATTTGCATGGCGTAATGAGAACGCTGCGGTGGATAAGCCTGAGCAACCCTGAATCTATTGCCGGTTCAAATCCCAAAACTTTTTGATCATCGTTACGAAGGCTTCCATCTCCTCCAAGGGTATCATATTGGGACCATCGCTTAAAGCCTTTTCGGGATGGGGATGGGTCTCGATAAAGAATCCGTCCACACCCACTGCGGCAGCCGCGCGCGCCAGGAAGGGGGCAAACTCCCGCTGGCCGCCCGAAGTGCCGCCCATGCCTCCGGGTTGTTGAACCGAATGCGTTACATCAAAGACTACCGGGGCATGCTGCCGCATGATGGGCAGCGAGCGCATATCCACCACCAGGTTATGATAACCAAAGCTTGAACCTCGCTCGGTAAGGAATACATTAGGGTTACCTTCGCCCCTAACCTTGTCAAGTGCATACTGCATATCACCAGGCGCCATAAACTGGCCCTTCTTTACTTTTACGGCCTTGCCGGTTCGGGCGGCTGCTTTCAGTAAATCGGTTTGACGACACAAAAAGGCCGGGATTTGCAACACATCCACCACCGGGGCTACTTCATCGCATTGACTGCTTTCATGAACATCCGTTACCACGGGCACCTTCAGATTTTGGCGCACCATGGCCAGAATTTCAAGTCCCATATCCATGGAAGGGCCACGGTACGATCCGGACGAAGTGCGGTTGGCTTTATCAAACGAGGCCTTGAAAACGTAATCAATGTCCAGCTTGGCGCAGATGGCTTTTATTTTTGTTCCAACCTCCAAACAAAGATCGTAACTCTCGGCCGCACAAGGGCCGGCAAAGAGTACAAGCCGGCTTCCGCCAAGCCGGATAGTATCGGTGATGTTGACTGCGTTTTTAAATATGTTCATTATATTAAAGTGTCTTTCCGTAAAGGGAGTTATCAAAGCCGTTGAACGCGTCCCTTGCCAGTATGGTAAAATGCTCGCGTGTAATCTTATCAGGATTGAACTCTTCCGGAAAGACTACCTCTTTTATTTTTGCCAGATCAAAATTCAATAAAAAATTAGCTATTTCATGTTCAGCAATCCAGGCATCTTTTTGTTTCGAATGATTTATCATTTCCTCCCAATTGAATTTATGGGTTAGTGACAGAGATAATACGTCTGCATAATCCTTTCCGGCAACTCGTGTTAGTGCCGTAAGTTTGTTTGCAAGCACATTCTCCCACGTATCCATCAAAAAGCCTCTGGCATGTCGTACGGGGTCTCCTACACCAAATCCGACATCATCGACAAACTCAATTTTCAAACGAACACTATTTTTCATTAGGAAGATTCTTACAAAGGCATCATCGCGAAAACTTACTTCAACTTCTCCACAAGTTTTTGAAAACGCTATAATCTTATCAACCTCCTTATGGAATTCTTTGTCCTGATTCAGGAAAAAATCAAGATCATCGGAAAACCAGTGGTGCAAAAGGAATCTGCTAAGAAACGTCCCTCCGGTAAGGTACAACCGGGATCCTGATGTACCAATCGCAGACAAGATCACATCCTGAAGCGGATACAATTGATCTTTATAAAAGGACTCTGACATTGCGGTACTTATCTCTTAAGGAGCGGGGGAAAAGTCCTTGAATAACCTGATCGGAAAGTGCTTCACTCAACCTTTCGGAAGGAATAATTTTTCTTACCCTATGCCAGTTAAAACTATTTACAATTTTGGTATACAGATTTTGTCTCGTAAATCCGTTAATTTCATTAATCTCGCCTACAAGAAGCGAATAAAGCATTTCTGCAGAATAGGGCACATCCCACCTAACCAGGTCAAGGCATTTCAAAATTTCATCTTTCGAATAATGCATCATTACTTTAAAACTTATTAAACTCCCCCCTGGCCGCCAGGATCAGATCTGCTGCTTCGCGAAGCACACCCTTACCGCCCTTGGCAAAGGTAACAAGATCGGCCTCATCTTTCATGTAGAACAACGCATCGGCCGGGCAAATTTTAAAGCCCACCCGTTTAAACACCGGCAGGTCGTTAATATCATCGCCAATAAAGGCCACTTCTTTTGCCTTAAGTTTATAATGCTTCATCAGCTTTTCACAAACTATATCCTTGTCCATAATGCCCTGGTGGCAAAAATCCACCTTTAACTCGGCACACCGCTTACTCACGGCTGCCGAATCCCGACCGGAAATCGCCCCGGTAACAATGCCCGCCTTCTTCAACCGGCTGATGATTAACCCGTCTTTCACATTGAATTCCTTGATTTCGCGACCCGTGTCATCGTAAATAATTTTGCCATCGGTGAGCACACCATCCACATCAAAGAACAGGGCCTTGATTTGTCCGGCTTTCTTCACCTGCTCTTTTGTGTACCGGTCGGTTATCTTTTTCAAGCAACTAAGTTTAAAGTTTTATTTAAAAGGAATCCGAAAATTAGGAAAAGTTTTTAAGTTGAATGCTTGTTACGGTAACTTAAAACCGGCAATCCAAACGCACCATGAAAAAAGTAAAATTCCTGATCTCCCTCACCATTACATTGGTACTGGTATGGGCGCTCAACAAAAGCTGGAACCTGGGGGATACCCGCATCCCGCCACTCGGCAAATTCCTCGATCCCTTTCACGGCTTCTGGCTAAATTGTGAATCAGCGGACTATAAACTTTCCGAAAACCTCATCATCCCCGGCTTGCAACAGCCGGTAACAATCGTATTCGACAGCCTGATGATACCGCACATCTTTGCGCAAACCGATGCCGACCTCTACTTCGCGCAAGGATACGTAACGGCTTTTCACCGCTTGTGGCAGATGGAATTTCAAACCCATGCAGCTGCGGGCAGACTATCAGAAATTATCGGCCCCGGTAAAGATGATGCGGTGCTGAACTACGATCGCGGCCAACGCAGATTCGGAATGACTTTCGCTGCCGAAAATGCACTTACGCTGATGCTTAAAAATCCACAAGCCCGTGAAGTGGTGAACAACTATACAGCCGGCATTAATGCCTACATCCGCACCCTGAACTATAAAGACCTGCCGCTTGAGTATAAACTGATGGACTATGCTCCGGAAGAATGGACACCCCTGAAATGTGCGCTGCTGCTGAAAAACATGGCACAAACCCTGAACATGGGCGACAAGGATATGCAGATGACCAACGCCCTGAAATTATTCGGCCAAGAAATGGTTGACTTGCTCTACCCCGATCGTGAACCGGTTGGCGATCCGATTGTTGACCGGACAAACAACTGGAAATTTAATCCGATAAAGCTGGAGGGTATTCCCCTTGCTTTACCCGATGAACTCATCCGGATCACCGGATTAACCACACCCGATCCTACCATCGGCAGCAACAACTGGGCAGTAAGCGGAACGAAAACAAAATCGGGTCAACCTGTTCTTTGCAACGATCCGCACCTGAGTACCTCCTTGCCTTCCATCTGGTATGCCATTCAACTCAACGCCCCGGGCGTTAACACGCTTGGCGTTTCACTGCCCGGTGCCCCCGGTATCATCATCGGGGCCAACGATTCCATCGCCTGGGGCGTAACCAACGCTCAACGCGACCTGGTGGATTGGTTTGCCATTACGTTTGAGAACGGACAGAAAAACAAATACCAGCTTGACGGCCAATGGCGCGACACACGCAAAGTGGTTGAAAAATTTCTGGTTCGCGGTGGCGATCCCTATTACGACACGGTGGTCTACACCCATTGGGGGCCCGTGCCGTACGATGAAAACTACCGCAGTGAAAACAACCGCAAGCATTATGCGTTCCGGTGGATTGCCCACGATGAATCGGAAGAATTGCTCACCTTCTACGAATTGAACCGGGCAAAAAATCATGCGGATTATATGAATGCCCTTAACTACTATTCATCACCGGCACAGAACTTTGTGTTTGCTTCAGTATCCGGAGACATTGCCATGCGCATCCAGGGAAAGTTTCCGGTGCGCAGAAAAGACGAAGGGAAATTTATCCTGGATGGAAGTAAGTCACATCACGGCTGGCAAGCGTTCATCCCCAATGAGCATAATGTAATGGACAAAAATCCGGAACGCGGATTTGTGAGCTCGGCCAATCAATACCCTGCCGATGAAACCTATCCCTACCACCTGATGTCGACCAGCTACGAGGCGTACCGGAACCGAAGGATCAACAACATTTTACGCGAAGCATCAGCGGTTACGATTCAGGATATGATGAACCTGCAAAACGACAACTACAGCATCAAAGCGGAGGAAAGTCTTCCGTTATTCCTGGATTCGATAGCCCTACCTTCACTTACTGAAGCGGAAAAGTCAGTTTATGATAAGCTAAGAAGTTGGAACTATGTATATGATCGCGATTCGGAAATTGCGCCTTATTACGAAGCCTGGTGGAACAACATCATGCGCATGACCTGGGATGAAATCCGGAGGGATGACCTTGCCTTATCTTACCCCACTTCCTGGAACACGATCCACCTGATAAAAACTCAACCCGGCCTGGATTTCTTCGACATCCAGGAAACTCCGGAAAAAGAAACGGCCGGAGATGTGATCCGCCTCGCCTTTAAGAAAGCAGTGGAAGAAATAGAGCAATGGAAAAACAGTGCAGGTGAAAATTCACGCGCGTTGCGTTGGGCAACCTATAAAGACACCTTCATCGAACACCTCGCACGGTTGGAGCCCTTTAGCCGTCATGTAGAGCATGGCGGTCATGCCAATGCCGTCAATGCCTCATCGCGAAAACACGGACCTTCCTGGCGGATGATTGTAAGCCTGGAAAAAACCGGCCCGAAAATGTTTGCTACTTACCCGGGCGGACAATCCGGAAACCCGGGCAGCTTCCATTACACCAGCATGCTGGATCATTGGAGTACAGGAAAGTATTTCAACCTGATGTTTTTACAGAAGCCCGAAGATGCCGGAAATAAAATCTTTTCAACCACTACCCTTAATCCGAAAACCCCATGAGATTCTTCATTCAACTCATATTCATTAGCCTGCTTGCCCTGGTGTTGGCGTTGTTTCTACCCTGGTGGAGCATCGCGCTAGCGGCAGCTACAGGTGGATTTCTGGTAAAATCCAATGCCAATTTTATTGCCGGATTTCTGGGGATTGCCTTGTTATGGACCATAAAAGCCATCGTAATCGATATGAATGCTGCGGTTCCGTTAGCCGGGCAAGTAGCAACCATGCTGATGGTTAATAGTAAAGCGATATTGTTCCT
>CAZOYJ010000177.1:0-7123 GCA_964583905.1 uncultured Roseivirgaceae bacterium | reverse complement strand
AAAGTCAACCACAGGATTTCCGATTTTAGCTAACGATACCCACATCGGGTATTCTCAACCGGCCGTTTGGTATGAGGCTCATCTCGAGTATCCCGGCTACAGTTTTTATGGTCATCATATTGCTGGTATCCCGTTCGGGCTGCTGGGCAATAACCGGTTTTGTGGTTTTGGGTTAACGATGTTTGAAAATGATGATGTTGATTTTTTCCTCGAAACGTCAAACCCGGAAAATGTCAACGCGGTATTGTACAAAGAGCAGTGGGAAGCCTTAACAACCCGAACGGAGTTGATTAAAGTTAAAGGGGGCAAGGATGTATTGCTGGAGGTGAAGTCGAGCCGCCACGGGCCCATTATTAATGGAATCGTTGAAAATACCGGATCTATTGAGTCCCCGGTGGCTTTGGCCTGGCAACTGCTCATGTTGGAGAACCAGGCGTTGCAGGCTGCATACCAGCTTAACCACGCCTCCACCATTAATGAAGCGCGCTATGCTGTGTCGTTGTTTACCGCACCCGGTTTAAACGTGATGTATGGCGATGCCGATGGCAACATTGCCTGGTGGGCAGCAGCAAAACTTCCGGTACGGCCGCCACATGTTCAATCCAAACTTTTTCTTGACGGGGCAAGCGGGGCCGATGAGTACCAAGGGTATTATTCTTTTGAAAAAAATCCGCAGGCCGTAAACCCTCCCTGGGGCTTTGTCTATTCGGCCAACAACCAACCCGATACCGTGGAAGGTGTGCTTTATCCCGGATACTATTACCCGAGAAGCCGTTCAGGACGGATTATGGAGTTGCTATCGGCCGAAAAAAAGTTTTCGGTGGATGACGTTCAAAGCATGATGTTGGATGTCACCTCGCACATGAATGCCGACATTGCCCATGAAATTTCAAAAATACTGAAGGCAACCGTATCCGATGATGCATTTTCAATTATCACGAACGAATTGCAAAATTGGAATGGTGCCGACAAGGCGGATGCCATTGCTCCATCCATCTATTACAACATGCTTTCGCAGATCATTTTCCTGGCGATGGAAGATGAGTTAGGCGATACGGCCTTACGTTCGATTTTGAAAACATCTGTTCCAAAAAATTCATACCAGGCATTCATCTCTAATGCGCAATCGCCCTGGTGGGATAACGTTAATACCACCGATGTAAAAGAAACCCGTGCCGACATTGTACTTCAGGCTGCCGGAAATGTAGTTAGCCTACTCACAAAACTTTGCGGCAAGAATCCCGATCAATGGACCTGGGGCAAGATTCACACCCTCACGCACAACCATGCCTTGGGTGCGGTAAAACCGCTGGATAAATTTTTTAATGTTGGTCCCTTTCCGGTTGCGGGTGGCAGCGAAGTAATCAACAACCTTCATTTCAAACTGGATAACACCGGGTTCTTCCCGGTTGATGGTGGGCCGGCCCTGAGAAAAATTACCAACTTTGGTGATCTTGAAAACGGCATTACCGTTTCGCCTTCCGGCCAAAGCGGTAATGTAATGAGTGCTCATTACAGCGATCAGGCCACCATGTTTGCGACCGGAAAATTCAGAAAGATGATGATGAACCGGGAGGAGATTGTGGCCCAATCCAGGGGTAAGTTGATCCTAAAACCTTAAGTATTTATTATGATAAAGATCATCACCATACGTGACCTCCATTACTTCATGTTAACGATACGTATGGTTAATTATCAATGAACAGATAACTGTAAAGCATATGAAAATCCAAATTCAAGCCCTTGATTTTACACCCAAACAGGATTTAATTGATCTGGTTAACGACAAAGTTGGCAAACTTGAACGGTTCAGCGACCGGATCATTGAATGCCGGGTGGTGCTTCGGGTAGAAAAATCGGATAAACGCGACAACAAGATTTGCGAGTTACGGGCGGTCATCCCCGGAAACGACCTCTACATCAAAAAACAATACGAATCCTTTGAAGAAGGCGTTCAAAAGGTAACCGATGCTATGGAGCGCCAGATTAAAGAATGGAAGGCGAAAACAGGTTAAAAATATACGAAGTTCTCCATTAGAGAACTTTTGTATATTTGCCTGTGTTTAACATCATAGCAAGAAAGACACTGCTTGAATTTTGTGAATCCTACCCAGAAGCTGCACACGCTTTAATGGAGTGGTACCACGAAATGGTCAATCAAAACTTTAAAAATTTTCAAGAACTAAAAAGAAAATATGGTAGTAGTAGTTTAGTTGGTGATGATCGCGTGGTATTCAACATTATGGGTAATAAGTATCGACTGGTAGTGCGAATTGTTTTCCCTTTTAAAACGATCCAGGTTAAATGGTTCGGAACACATAAAGAATACGATAAAATTGAGGTCACAACTGTTTCATACAAAAAGTAATCTCTCATGAAACTCAAAACCATTAAAAATAAGAAAGAATATCAAGCATGCCTGGATTGGGTAGATGGGATGTTTGATAAGAATATCAAGCCAGATTCAGATGAAGGAGAAAAGGTTCAGATTATGCTCTTGCTGATTAAACAATACGAAGACAACCATTATCCTATTCCAATGCCTGACCCTATTGATGCTATCAAACTAAAAATGGAAGAGAAAGGTTTAAGGAATAAAGATTTCGTTAATAAAATTGGTAGTAAAGGGTATGTTTCTGCCATACTGAACAGAAAAAAACCCCTTACACTGGAACTTGCAAAAATATTTCATAAGGAGCTAGGGGTGCCTGCCGAGGTGCTTCTTTCCTGAATCCATTAATTTCCCAATAAAACCTATAATTAGGTGTGCAATATTTTTTTATGTTTCAGGGATTTCTCAAAAGCGAATGTATAAAAGCGCCCTGCCGGTACCAATAAAATCAGGCGTTCCACCGGTAAAAATTAAATGGTTTCCGTAACCGGAATATTGTACTTTTCAACTCTTCATTATTAACCAAGTACGCTGTATGAAAAGAATATTAGTTATTACCCTTTTTCTGGCAGGCATTACAGTGTTTGCACAGGAGAATTTAACGTACCAGCGGCCGCCCGAAGAAATTGCGCGGCTGGTGGAAGCCCCGTTAACACCGTTTGTCACTTTTTCGCCCGACAAGCAGTGGATGCTTTTACTGGATCGTTCCGATTATCCCACCATTGAGGAATTGTCGCGACCGGAATTACGCATTGGGGGGTTGCGCATTAACCCCGATAACTTCGGCCCAAGCCGAAGCAGTTACACGATTGGCCTAAGGGCGAAGAAGATTACCGGAGGCCCCGAAATTGAAATCAAAAACCTGCCTTCACCCTTGTTGTTAAGCGGTATATCGTTCTCGCCCGACAGCAAGAAAATCGCCTTTCTACAAAACAACCCCGAAGGCATTGAACTCTGGGTTATCGATGTGGCCACCTTTACGGCATCCAAAATAACCAACCGCAAAGTGAATGCTACATTTGGTGGTTCGTACTCCTGGCTTTCAGACTCACAGCATATTTTGTATTCGGCAGTGCCTACCAACCTGAAACCACTGCCCGTAAAATCGCGTGTGCCCACGGGTCCTGTGGTTGAAGAGAACCTCGGCAAGCGGGCCCCTTCGCGTACCTATCAGGATTTATTAAAAAATCCATACGATGAAGCGGCATTTGATTACTACACCTCATCCGACCTGGTGTTGAAAAACCTTTCAAGTGAAGAAAAGGTCATCAGTCGGCAAACGGTACACGGAAGTTTTAGTCCATCGCCCGATGGCAAACTAATCTTAGTGGAAACCGTACAGCGTCCGTATTCCTATTTGGTACCGGCTTATTTGTTCCCCAAGAAAATAAATGTGATTGACCTGGATGGGAAATTGGTGAAAGCCGTTTCAGAAACTCCTTTGCTGGATTACATACCTACGGGTTTTAATGCCACGCAACGGGAACCCCGCAGCCATAGTTGGCGAAGCGATAAGCCGGCTACATTGGTGTGGGCGCATGCACAGGATGGAGGCGATCCGAAAACCAATGCCGACATCCGCGATAAAGTTTTTACCTGGGATTATCCGTTTACCGGAGAACCGAAAGAGTTAATCAGCTTGCCACTGCGGTACTCACGGGTGGCCTGGGGTAACGATAATGTGGCCTGGGTGTACGAGCGATGGACCAGCGACCGGAAAGAACGGGTATACCAGATAAACCCAACAACCCGGGCAAAGAAAGTGGTGTTCGACAGAAACTATGATGATGCTTACAACGATCCGGGCAGTGTAGTCATGGCACCCAATGCGTATGGCCGCAGCACCATGTTGATCAACAAAGACAATACCGTATTCATGACCGGTACAGGTTCTTCACCGGAAGGCGATATGCCATTTCTTGAAAAAATGGATTTAAATACCGGCAAGCGTACTCGCGTGTGGCGATGTCAGGCACCGTATTATGAATATGTGGTTAACCTGCTTGATCCGAGAAAAGGAACCTTTGTTACTTCCCGCGAATCGAATACAGAAAATCCGAATTACTATTTGCGTACGGCAGGCTCTACTAAGATAAACCAACTCACTACGTTTGAACATCCCTATCCGCAAATTAAAGATGTGAAAAAGGAAGTATTGAAATACAAGCGAAGTGATGGAGTTGAACTGACAGCCAATCTTTATTTACCCCAAGACTACAAAAAGGAAGATGGTCCGTTGCCCGGATTAGTGTGGGCCTATCCACGTGAATTTAAATCAGCCGAAACAGCGGGACAAGTAAAAGGATCTCCTTACACGTTTACACGGTTAAGTTGGGGCGGACCTATCTATTGGGTTACCCGTGGGTATGCTGTGCTGGATAATGCCTCCATGCCGATTGTGGGCGAAGGCGATAAAGAACCGAACGATACGTATATCGAACAATTGGTGGCCAGTGCCCAGGCGGTTGTTGATCATGCCGCTTCGCTCGGTGTACTGGATCCTAACCGTGTGGGTGTGGGCGGCCATTCCTACGGAGCATTTATGACCGCCAACTTGCTGGCACATTCCAACATCTTTAAGGCCGGTATTGCTCGAAGTGGTGCTTACAACCGAACACTTACGCCATTCGGCTTCCAGGCTGAAGAGCGTACGTACTGGCAAGCGCCCGATGTGTACTTTAAGATGTCGCCTTTTTCGTTTGCCGATAAGATTAAAGCCCCTATTCTGTTCACACACGGTGAAGCCGATAATAACTCCGGAACGTTCCCCATTCAGACTGAGCGCTTGTACAATGCCATTAAAGGGCATGGTGGTACAGCCCGGTATGTTGTATTACCCTATGAAAGTCATGGCTATGCAGCGAAGGAAAGTATCCTGCACACATTATGGGAAATGGACCGCTGGCTGGAAACGTATGTGAAGAATTCGGATAAGCAGGCCCGTAAATAAACTTGGGCTGATTGATCCTTAAACAGGCAACTGACAATACAGTCGGTTGCCTGTTTTATTTAACGATAATCCATGATCCATTTGATTTTCCTTTGTGCGATTTGGCGCCTGTCTTGGTAGGCAGGATAATGGCATGCTCAACTTTCTTGGAAATGAAGATTTCAATTTCTGATTATATTTATACACCAGATTTCGCAGATGACATTTGCCGACAAGGTTCTTGCCTTTAATCAATCGTTAACAATATCCACAGAACTTCCCAAAGGAGTAGGGGTGTTAAATCCGTTTCAGCAGCCGGAAATCTTTCGCCTTTGCAAATTATTTTATAAGAAATATTACAACGACAACACTACCAGAACACTCATTCTGGGCATCAACCCCGGCAGGCATGGAGCCGGGTTAACCGGGATTCCGTTTACCGATCCGGTAAAACTGGAAGACCAACACCACATCAAAAATGACTTGCCAAAAAGAACTGAACTTTCAGCAGATTTTATCGATAAGATGATTCGTCAGTATGGTGGTCCGGAAAAATTCTACCAGCACTATTATATAAGCTCCGTTTCACCACTTGGTTTTATAAAAGCCGGAAAGAACCTGAACTATTACGATGACAAGACCCTTCAGCAATCCCTGGCAACGTTCATCCTCAGCTCACTGCAAACCCAGTTGCAATTTGGAATAGATCGACAAGTAGCGTATTGTCTGGGCGAAGGCAAGAATTTTAAATACCTGTCGCACCTGAATGCGGAACAGGGTTTCTTCAAACAGCTCGTTCCCTTGCCGCACCCCCGGTTCATTATGCAGTATAAAAGGAAAGATGTACCCGCATTTGTAGCGCATTATATGAATTATTTGCGCTGACACTCATCGTTGAATAGTTACGCTTGTCCCCGCCTATTGTTTATTAGTCCGGAGAGCGGTTACTTTGTGCCTCCCCTCCACGTATAAACCCTCAAATTCATTAATTTTATGGTTATGAAAAACTCAAGATCAGTTGTTTTAATCGCAAGTCTGTTGGCGTTGTTAAGCGTGGGGTTGGTTTCCTGTTCTGATTCGGACGGAGCAAAATATGCCCGATTAAACATTCGCCTGACGGATGCACCCGGAGATTATGATGAAGTGAACATTGATCTCCAAGGCGTTCAGGTTCATTCAGAAAATGGTGAGCCGGGTGGAGGTTGGATTTCATTGGATGTAAATGCCGGGGTGTACAACTTGCTCGAATTAACAAATGGTTTGGACACGTTGATTGCCACAGGTGAAATTCCTGCCGGAAGGGTTTCTCAGATTCGCCTGATATTGGGCAATAACAACACCTTAAAAATAGGTGATCAGGTTATCGCACTAAAAACACCAAGCGCCCAGCAATCGGGATTAAAGTTAAATGTTCATGCCGACCTGGTAGGCGGAATTACGTACACGATGTTACTGGATTTTGATGCCGCCAGGTCAATTGTAAAGGCAGGCGCCAGTGGAAATTATATTCTGAAACCGGTAATCCGGGCTGTAGCCGAAGCTACCAGCGGGGCCATTGCCGGTTCACTCAGTAATCCGGAGGTTTCAGCAGCGGTTTATGCCATCGTGGATGCGGATACTTTAGGAACATCATTCGCTAACGATGAAGGAAGATTTATGATTAAGGGTTTGCCAGCCGGTACCTATACTGTATCGTTTGCTCCTGGTGAAGGCTTTATTATCGAAGATATTGAAGGGGTGGAGGTGAGCATAGGAGTGGTTACCGACCTGGGTGAGGTTTTGGTGGAAGAAGAAGGATAACC
>CAZOYJ010000176.1:0-7267 GCA_964583905.1 uncultured Roseivirgaceae bacterium | reverse complement strand
AATCTGGTTACCGAAAGATTTAAGTTTTTCCAGGTTTTGGCTGGTGGACGGATGCTGGAGCATGTCCAGATCCATAGCCGGGGCCATCAGTACCGGGCACCTGGCGGAAAGATAAACCGCCAGCAGAAGATTATCACAAATGCCTTGCGCCATTTTTGCCAGGGTATTGGCGCTGGCCGGGGCAATCAAAAAAGCATCGGCCCAAAGGCCAAGTTCAACATGGTTGTTCCATTGACCGGCTTCGTCTTTTACAAATTCAGAAAGTACCGGATGTTTGGAAAGGGTTGCCAGCGTGAGGGGTGTTATAAAATCGTTTGCGGAAGGGGTCATGATAACCCTTACTTCCGCACCTGATTTTACCAGCAGCCGTACGAGTACCGCTGCTTTATAAGCTGCAATGCTACCGGTAATTCCGAGCAATATCTTTTTACCGTGCAGCATGGATTGGTTTACTGTTCGGGGTTTTCCTCCACCTCAGACCGGTAGCGGTAGTTCAGTTTACCCTCCAGAAATTCTTCTGTAGCCGTGTTGGTAGGCTTGGGCATGCGTTCATAAAATTTGGAGATTTCAATTTGTTCCCGGTTTTCAAAAACCTCTTCCAGGTTATCGACCGTAGTGGCAAATTCAGCAAGCTTGCTGTTCAGTTCTTCCTTAATGTTAACGGCAATTTGTTTCGCGCGCTTGGAGATGATTACCACCGATTCGTAAATGTTTCCGGTAGGTTCGGCTAATTTTTCAAGGTCGCGTGTAACAATAGATGATTGGATGGCCATGATATTAAAAGTTAATGGTTTTTAGTTTACTGAGCTTGTCCTGACTGTCGGTATACATTTTTTCCGCGTCACGTAGAAATGCGCTTGACGGATACCGGTCTATGAATTCCAGATAGGTTTCCAACACAGACTGGTAGCGTTCGCGTTGTTTCGAGTAAATACTTTGCCCCGCCAGGTAATAGTTGGATTGAATAATCATAAAGTGGGCTTCTTCCCGGTGTTTGGAATCGGGAAAATTATCCTGAAAATTTTTCAGGGCTACAATAGCAGCCTTGTATTGCCGCATCCGGTAGTATTGTTTGGCGTTGTCGAACCCTTTTTGATCCAGCCGGTCTTGTGTGGTGTAAATTACATCCAGTGCCCGGTCGCGGAAAGGACTGTTCGGGTATCGGTTTAAAAACTCCTGCATGGAAACCATGGCCTCAATGCTTCCGGTTTGATCGAGGTTTGATCCTGGGGATGATTTAAACAACGAGTAAGCGTACATGTAACGCGCTTCTTCCGCCTGCTGGCTGCGTCCGTAGGTTTCATAAAAGGTTTTGAATTGTTCGGAGGCCAGGAGGTAAAATTTCTCATAAAACTGGCAATAGGCCAGGTAAAACTGGGCTTTTTCAGCATCCGGGAGGCCTCGGATGATGGGTAAGATTTGTTCGAGCAGTACGGATGCCTTATAGTATTCCTTCTTTTCGTAGTAGGCCAGTGCAGCTTCATACTTGACGCGCCAATCCGGATTTTTTTCAATTTTCCTGAACTTGCTGCAAGAAACCGCAACCAAAAGCATCAAAATAAAGGCTATTCCTGATGAGTGTATCCGCATAAGCCCGCAAATATAGTATATCACATCAAATGATTAAAACGGATAATTGTGAGAGAAGAATGAAAAATGACCTACCGCTTAACAATCAACTTGCGGGTCATTACCCCTTCGTTGTCGAGGTAAAGGGTGTAGAAGTAAACACCGGCCGTAAATTCATCGGCCCTTAATTTCACCTTAGTTTCAGTGTAGGGGAGTTCGTACTCGGCTAATGCACTGCCTAAGATGTTGTGAATGATAATCTTGGCTTTTACCCGGTCGGTTTGCAGTTTATACTCGATCTGAGCGACATCCGAAACCGGGTTGGGGTACACATCGTGAATGGTGATGAACCGTGAATTGAAAATATTGTTCTTAACCGGTTTTTCTTCAACGCTGAAATTCAATTCAATTTCACGCATTTCGGTGGGGTTCGATTTGTTAATAACCGCATATTTAACCCGGCTGATGCTGTGTACCAACCCCGCATCAAGCGCAATGGAAAAGTTTTGGAGGGTTTGGCCCGGTTCCAGCTTAACGCTGTACTCCTCATACCCAAATTCATGACATTGTCCATCCGGGCAAATGAAATTTTTCTGGGTACTTCCGATTTGAACATCCGCTTTCCGGAAGATCAGAGTAATGGTTTTGTTCGAAGTATTCTTGAGCTGGATCGGAGCTTTGATGGTTTCCCCGATGTACCCCTTATAATTCTCCGCTATTCCGGAAACCTCAAAATTTTGGGCTTTGGAGTATTGGATCATCCACAGACAGGCAACAACGAGTAGGGTTTTCTTCATATTCATTTATGAAGTTTTGTTAAAGGTAGGCTATTCCGGGCGCTTTTCATAGAAAACGGCCTGCCTATTTCAAAGACTTCACAATAATTTAAAGTTGATTTCGTTCGGGCACTTTTTTAATTGACCCGGGTGCAGAATTGGGGGATGTTTGAATGACATCTTGCCTGGCGGGGCGTAGGTCGGCCTTCCAGCTAAACCCCTTAAGCAACATTTCATCCTTTTTCAATTCGTGCGGGGGAATAAAGTCGGCCTCGGGCTTTACGTAAAAGCTCAGGTTATTCACGCGCGATTCTTTAAACCGGATAACGATGTTACTGCATAAAATTTTATTCATCCCCATCAACAGGTTGGTCTTGTCTTCGAGGGCGAAATAAATGCTCTCTCCGTTCCCCTCAACCAATACCTGGTTCATTTCCTTGTTTTTAAAGGAGGCGGTCATGCGCCTGCCTTTTATCTGGTTAAAATTTTTCAACGTATCGGTGGAGATGACAAAGGCATTGGCCACCATAAAGATTTTGCTGATGGTGTTATTTTCAATCAACATGCTGATGGAATCGGCTGACATCTGGTTGCCCTCGGTCCATAAAACAGGCGATTGGTAAAAGAACATCATGGAGTCGGCCTGGCGGTATTCGAGTGAATCGGCAATGCCCTGGAGGTCTTTTTTAAAAATCTTTACGTTGTGGTAAGCGAGCAATCGCTTTTTAGCCGGATCATCACTATCGATGGACATCAACGTATCGGCCGACATGAAAAGCGTGTCGCCTTCCTCGGTAACTTTAGTAAGATAGGCGTTGGTAAAAACTTTGGCGATATTATTTTTCTTGTCGAAGAAACCATCGTCACCGTAGATAATTAGGTTTTCCTCTTTATGCGTCATGACCACATTGCCCTTCACAACATAAAACTTTCGGATATCATCCAACCTGATTTTATTTCCCGTAAGGGTGTACGATTGCGATTCGGCCTGGCCTTGTTTAATATCCGATTGCTGGGTACGGGTATCGTATTGTCCGCCTTCATACACGAAGGTATTTTTTTCTTTGTCGACAACTGTGGTTTCGGTGCGGAAGTAAATGATTTTGTGCCGCGAATCGTATTGCAATGAATCCGACTTCATGGTGTAGTCGGGGTTAACTACGTCAACATTGGTTTTAAAGGAAGCTATGTTGGTATTTGCCTGGTAGTAGCCCTTCCGGCTGGTGAGCACATTGATGCTGTCAACCAGTTTACCCCCATTGTAATAGATCGCTTCATTTTTTTCACGGTCAAAATCGAGGTGGTTGGTATAGAGTGTGGCGGTTGCCAGCTTTTTAAACACCACATTGTTGCGGAGTTTGGCCACGCGGGTGTTGCCATTGTACTCTGCCCGGTTGGAGGTAATGGTGATGGAGTCTCCTTCTACGATCCGAACCCGCCCAAAAGCCTCTACCATATTTTTGCTTCGGTAAAACAAAGCGGAGTCGCAGTAAATGGTGGTGCGATTCTGCACGAAGATCACGTTTCCGATTACCCGGTCGAAGCGCTCCCCATCCTTGATGCCCCCGCGTAACTGATCGGCCTGCTTCAGATTTACGGTACCCTGCGAAAATCCCGCAAAGGAAACGAGTATCATCAGTATGTAAAGCGTGTGGCGCATGGGGGCAAAATTAACCAAAAACTCAGGGTTCACTACGGGTGCACGTAAAGGTAGTCGTATCTTTGGCCGGTGTTAAAGCAATTTCTGAACCATATTGAAGCGCATTCGTTGTGTCAATCCACCGATCGGCTGTTGCTGGCGGTAAGCGGAGGTAAAGACTCCATGGTGATGGTTCACCTGTTTCAACAGGCCGGGTACTCGGTGGGTATTGCGCATGCCAATTTTCGATTGCGGGGTGATGAATCAGACGGTGACGAACAATTTGTGAAAGCGTTTTGCCAGGAACAAAAGCTACCCTTCTATTCCAGGCGATTTGAAACCAGTGCTTATGCCGATGCACACCATCTTTCCATTCAAATGGCAGCACGGGAACTTCGGTATGATTGGTTTGATGAATTGCTGACGCAGGAAAAATACGATAAGCTTGCCACGGCTCACCAGTTTAACGATACCCTCGAAACCATTTTACTCAACTGGATTAAAGGAAGTTCGGTTGAAGGCCTTTCGGGTATCCCGGTAAAAAACAACCAAATTATCCGGCCGCTGTTATTCGCTACGCGCGATGAAATCGATGCGTATGCTGCTGATCACCATATACCCTGTCGCGAAGATTCCAGCAACCTGACAACCCACTACCAGCGAAACTACCTGCGGCACCAGGTTATTCCCCTGCTGAAGACAATCAACCCTTCGTTGGAACAAACCGTGCAACAAGGATTGCGCAAGATGACCGGTGAGTTGGAACTTCTGCACACCGCCTTTCAAGACTGGAAGCAAAAGTTTGTGACCCAAGGGCAGGAAAAAATCACCATCCCTAAAACTGCCTTAATTAACCCGCAGCAGGGCGCTGTGTTGCTGTATAAACTGCTTCAGCATTTGGGGTTCAACTTTGAGGTATGTGCTAACGCGATGGAGAATCTGCATAAGCAATCCGGGAAAAAATTTATTGGAGCTGCGCACGAACTGATCATCGATCGCGATCTGGTGATGATTGTACCCCGGGTTGATTTGTGGCGCGAAGTGATTATTGAGCCCGATCAATGGAAGGCTTTTCTTGGATCATGGAACATGGAAATCAAGGCGGGCGGCCCGGAGGCTGTTAGGGTTACCGATGAATATGAAGTTTCGCTGGATTCTACCCGGCTAACCTTTCCGCTTCGGTGGCGGCCCTGGCGGGAAGGGGATCGGTTCTATCCACTGGGGATGGAGCATCGGAAAAAGGTTAGCGACTTGCTCATCGATCGGAAAGTTCCGGTGGCGGATAAGTTGAGGGTTACGGTTTTGGAGTCGGGTGGAGAGATTGTTTGGGTAGTGGGGCACCGGATCGACAACCGTTATAAAATCACCCCGGAGACCAAGCGGGTTTTAACCTTTACCGTTACGCCATATTTTGCCTAATATCTTTTTCTTTTGATGGTTGCGTTAATAAATTGCCACGCATTTCAGCAAACCTCAAAAAATGATGCTCACCAACTTAAACCTTGTGTAATATGAAAGTAACCGTTGTGGGTGCCGGCAATGTAGGCGCCACCTGTGCCGATGTACTGGCCTATCGTGAAATTGCCAACGAAATTGTACTCATCGACATTAAAGAGGGTATCTCCGAAGGGAAGGCCCTTGACATCTGGCAAAAAGCCCCGATTGATTTGTACGACAGCCGTACCGTAGGCTCAACCAATGATTACACCAAAACAGCCGGATCGGATGTAGTGGTAATCACATCAGGCTTACCGAGAAAACCCGGAATGAGTCGCGATGACCTCATCGGTACCAATGCCGGTATTGTTAAATCGGTTACGGAGAACATAGTTAAACACTCACCCGATGCGATCATCATTGTGGTGTCAAATCCACTGGATGTAATGACGTACCAGGCGCATCTCACCTCGAAGCTGCCGCGCACCCGCGTGTTTGGTATGGCCGGTATTCTGGATACGGCTCGCTACCGTGCGTTTCTGGCGGAAGCCTTGAATATTTCACCAAAAGATATTCAGGCTATGCTTATGGGTGGCCATGGCGATACCATGGTTCCACTGCCCCGGTACACAACGGTTGCGGGTATTCCGGTAACCGAGCTCATCGATACCAATAAATTGAACGCCATCTTAGAGCGAACCAAAGTTGGCGGAGGTGAACTGGTGAAGTTAATGGGCACCTCGGCCTGGTATGCACCCGGTTCAGCGGCTGCACAAATGGTTGAAGCGATCGTGCGTGATCAACGCAGGGTATTCCCGGTATGTGTGCAGTTGGACGGTGAGTATGGAATTAAAGATTGTTACCTCGGGGTGCCGGTAATACTCGGAAAGAATGGCATTGAAAAAATTATTGAACTGGATCTGAATCCGCAGGAAAAAGCCCTGCTTGAATCAAGTCGTAAAGCGGTTCGTGAAGTGATGGACGTGCTCGACAAACTGGGTTGATTTAGATTATTCAACCCCATACAATGCTGGAGTGAATCATCGGTATTTTTTATTTTTGAAAGATGAGCTTTATCAGCACGTCAAGGTTAAGCTCATTGAAATCAGAAATTACCAAATCGGTACCGGTTAATTCTTCTGAGGTATGGGTAGTGGTGATCCCAATTACTTTTGAACCGGATTTTTTTGCCGCCTCTACACCCGATAAGGAATCTTCAATGACAATGCACTGGGCGGGCGGCAGTCCGAGTGCCTGTGCCGATTTAAGATAGATTTCCGGGTCGGGTTTGCCGCGCGTTACCATGCGTTCATCCAGAATAATTTCAAAATATTTTTGGATGGCGGTTTTTTCCAAAACAAAATCAACATTGGCACGCGGTGCCGAAGTGGCGATGGACCGGGGAATGCGGTGGTGATTGAGCAGGTCAAGAAACGCAATCAATCCGTTTACCGGTACGATGTGTGGCGCATAAAGGTCCCGGAAGAGCTGTTCCTTTTCAAACGCGTAGGCTTCCAGTTGGTTTTCGGTTAAGGTTCCAAACAAGTTGGTAATCCATTGTTTGTTGGTGCGGCCGTAAACTTTATTTTTTAATTCTTCTTCTGATAATTGAAGACCATACTTTTCACAAAACTGGTTGATGGCAATTTTGTGGTACGGATTGGTATCCACCAACACGCCATCCATATCAAAAACAACAGCAAACGATGAGGTCATGTAACTATACTATTTTTACGGCTTTATAAATGATTTCTTCTTTCGGAAGCTTGAACCGGTTGATGGTCTCCGGCATAAGCGCAAACACAAAACGATCTTCAATAGCGTTTAGTCCGGCTCGTTCAATTCG
>CAZOYJ010000175.1:0-7315 GCA_964583905.1 uncultured Roseivirgaceae bacterium | reverse complement strand
CATTTGGTGATCATCAAACTTTATTTACGAATGATGATTGAAGATGGAAGTTTTTAATGCACCGACTTCTCAATCAGTTCGCTTCTGTATTTATTAAAGATATTTGACTTGGAGATGAATCCCTGGTATTTACCCTGTTTAATAACTGGTAAATTCCACGATCCGGTTTTGTCGAACTTCTTCATTACTTCATCCATTGATTCATCAACTTCAATAACAGCAGGTGGTTTGCCCATTAGTTCGGTTACGCCAATCTTATCGTATAGATCTGTATTAAACATGATGTCGCGGATGTTGTTGAGTTCAATTACACCGGCAAGTTTTCCATCTGCTGTCAGTACCGGAAAAATGTTGCGCGTTGTCTTTTCAATAACCGCGATCAGGTGGCGCAGTTTGTCGGTGTTATTGACCGGTTGAAAATTGGTTTCGATCAGGTTGGAGAGCGACAAATCCGATAAAATCTTTTTATCCCGATCGTGAATCAGGCTGGCGCCCTTCTCGGCAAGTTTCCGGCTTTCGATGGATTCAGGTTCGAGGTATTTTGCAACCGTATAACTGATGGAGGCGACCATCATCAGCGGGATCATCAATCCATAGCCCCCGGTAATTTCTGCAATAAGAAATATGGCCGTAAGCGGAGCATGCAGTACGCCACTCATTACGCCCGCCATGGCCACCAACGTGAAATTGCTTTCCGGGATTTTACCGGTTTCGGTGAGGTTTACCAGCCGCGAAAAGAAAAATCCCAGAAATGCGCCCGTCATCAAGGAAGGCGCAAAATTGCCGCCATTGCCGCCACTGCTGATGGTGGCGCCTACGGCAAATACCTTGGCCAGCATAATGAATCCGATGAACACCAATACCAGCCATTCGTTGGTCACGAATTCTTTTAGAATACTCGTGCTGAACAATACCTGCGTGTTTTGTTCGGATAAGGCGATGACACTGCTATATCCTTCGCCAAACAAGGGCGGAAAAAGTAATATGAGTACAGCCAATATACTTCCGCCAACCAGCACTTTTGTGTATGGATTTTTCCGTTTACCAAACCAGCCATCAAGCTTAAGAAAAGTTCTGGAATGATAAATGGAAATCAACCCGGCAAACACAGCCAGGGCGATGTAGTACGGAACGTTATAAAAATCAAACGGCACCTGGGTTTTGAAGGAAAGCAGGATGCCATCTTTCAAAATAATGTTTGAGCACAAGGCACCAGTGGCTGCGGCAATGATCAACGGGATGAAAGCCGTTGCGCTGATGTCGAGCAGCAACACTTCTATAGCAAACAGAACACCGGCAATGGGTGCGTTGAAGGCTGCGGCAATTCCGGCCGATGCCCCACACGAAAGCAACAACGTACGTTGCCGGTAATTTAACCGGTAGGTGCGGGCGTAATTCGAACCGATGGCTGAACCGGTTGTGGCAATGGGTGCCTCCAATCCGGATGATCCACCAAAGCCAATGGTTATGGCGCTGGTTATCACGTGGGCAATCATGTGAAAAGGCGCCATCAGGCTGGACCTGCGTGTAATGGAATACAAAACGAAGGCTGTTCCTTTTTCAAAGGTTTCTTTGTGAAACCGTTGAACATATAAAACAGACAGCAAGAGCCCGATAAACGGAAGCGCCAGGTAAATCGAAATTTGAAAAGGCAGGGTAAAATCCTGTGTTACGGAATTATAAATAAAATGAACGAGCGATTTAAGAATAACCGCGGCCAACCCGGCCGTTAGGCCCACCAAAATACTGGAGAGGATAAAAAACTGCCGTTCGCTGAGCCGGTGTTGTACCCAGTTAAGTAATACAGTGTGTTTGTTTACCCATTCATTCATTAAACTCTATTCGGTATCAAATTTCTCAGAATAGCCCGTCTAGTCCGACAAACTTATCAAGAATGATCAGCAATGAAAACACACCCAGTAAAAACGGGCATACGTACCGGATAGTAAAATTGATATACCGCTCAAAATAGGAGCCTTTGTAGTTCGGGTTTCCAAGCGAAAGTTCCTCCGACATATTTTGCGTGCCCCAACGGGTAGCAATAAAAATGGTCATTAAACAACCGCCTAAGGGTAAACTGATATCAGAAAACACTTCGCTCACAAAATCAAGCGCAGATTTACCCTGATAAAACGGGATGGATGAAAACATATCAACTGCACCCTGCGAGAGCATGCTCGGTAAACCCAATATAAAAATGAGTGTGGCCAGTGCCCAGACACTGATCTTGCGTGGAATTTTTTTCTGATCCACCAGATACGCCACCGGCACTTCAAGCAACGAAATGGTTGACGTGAGCGCAGCAAAGCAAAGCAGCAGGAAGAATCCGCCCCCGATTATCTTTCCCAATACCGGCCCCATGGCCTGAAAGATCCCGGGTAACACAACAAATACCAGGGCAGGACCTTGCTCAGGCGATTGTCCTTGTGAAAACACCAATGGAAAAATCAGCATGCCTGCCAGAAAGGCAACGGATATGTCGAGTACGGTAATGGTGGCTGCGGATTTTAATACGTTTTGATTCTTTTCAACATACGAACCGTACGTTATAAGCGCCCCCATACCTAGCGATAAGGAGAAGAAGGCTTGGCCCATGGCCGAATACAAAGTTTGCAGACTGATTTCGCTGAAATCGGGAAGCAGGTAGAACCGGATACCATCCATGGCATTGGGTAAGGTGAGACTATATATAATGAGTGAGATCAGGATAATGAACAAGGTAGGCATCATGATTTTAGAGGCTTTTTCAATGCCTTTTTGCACCCCCTTGACCACGATAAACGCAGTTATGGCCATAAAAAAGAGCGAGAAAATGAGGTTATCCCAAAAATCAACTACGTACCGGCCAAAAAAAGCCCCGTAATCAGGTTCACTGAGTAGGTCGCTGAAGGCAATTTCCAGGAAGTAGCCGAAGGCCCACCCGGCAACAACATTATAAAAGGAGAGGATCATGATCCCGCAAAGAATTCCATATAAGCCCAGGTAGCCCCAGCGCCTCCCGCCCAGCTTGTTATACGATCCGTAAGCATCCAGCCCGACACGTCTTCCGATGGCTATCTCACCGATCATAATCGGGTAGCAAAGCAGAAAAGTTAAGGCTAAGTAAATCACCAGGAAGGCCGCGCCTCCATTCTCACCCGTTTCGTAAGGAAACTTCCAGATGTTGCCAAGTCCTACAGCCGATCCGGCAGCTGCCAATATAAAACCAATCCGGCTTGAAAAATTTCCTCGGGTGTTCATGCGTTAAGGGTTAACTGCGAAAAATAGGTCTTCAGATTTAATTATCAAAAAAGCACGCTACAATTGACCTGTTGGTTGCAGGATGCTTACCTTTGGTAGGATTTCTTAATTAAGAAAAGACCCAACGGGATGGTGCGTATATGGATGAGTTCAGAAAATTAACCACACAGGAAAAAGCCCTCCGCATTAACCTCCGGAAAGACCTTTACGGATCCTTTGCAGAAATCGGAGCAGGGCAGGAGGTTGCCGCCAACTTTTTTAAAGCCGGAGGTGCATCGGGCACTATCGCCAAAACCATTTCGGCTTACGACATGAAGTTCAGCGATGCCATTTACGGCTATTGCGAGCGCTATGTGTGTGAACCGCGTCTCATGAAAATGCTTGATCATGAGTACGAGCTGTTGGCCGAGCGCCTGCCGCACCGGATTGAGGATACCCAGTTTTTTGCTTTCGCAGATACGGTTGAAATTCTGAACTTCGAGCGCACCAACCAGGCGCACGGTTGGATCGGCCTCCGCTTCCAGCTAAACCCCAAGGGCGAGTATAACGATTGCGTTATCCACGTAAAGATGCACGATAACGACCCCTTGCAACAGCAGTATGCCCTGGGTGTTGTAGGTGTTAACATGATTTATGCCTGCACGTTTTATACCGATCCGGAAGAAATTCTGATGTCGCTGCTGGATGGTCTGACCGGACGCAGAATAGAAATTGATATGTTCCGGATTACCGGTCCGGATTTCAAACACGTGGATAACCGCTTGATGGCCCTGAAGCTGGTAAAAAACGGCCTGACCAAAGCGGCTATGTTCGGACCGGATGGTGAAGTGATGCAACCATCGGACGAGTTGTATAAGAAAAACATCCTGGTACTGCGCGGCCGGTTCCGACCGCCAACCCATGTAAACGTTGACATGCTGCTGGCGGCCCGAAGGCACTTTAAACGCGAGCCTGATGTAGATAAACACAACATCGTGGTGCTGACCGAACTTACACTGAATGATTTAAGTGCCGATGGCGCCATTGATGAAAAAGATTTCCTCTATCGCGCGGATATTATTTGTTCGCTCGGACAAAGCGTACTCATTTCAAACTACTTTGAATATTATCGGTTGGTGGATTACCTCTCGCGCATTACCCGCGGCAAGAAAATCGGTATCATCATGGGGATCAATGCCCTGCAAAAAGTGTTTGATGAAAGAACCTATGAAAAAACCCGGGGTGGAATTCTCGAGTGCTTTGCTTCACTGTTCGGTACAAATGTAAAGCTTTACATCTATCCCGCTTTAACCAAAGATGGTGCAGCGATTCAAACGCTGAGCGACTTTGAAAGCGAACTCCCCAAAAATCTTAAAAGTCTGTTCCGGTACCTGATGGAAAACAACAAGCTGGAAGACATCCGCGATGCCAACGTGAAAAACCTGCACATTATTTCCGATAACGTGTTGGAAATGATTCGTAAAGGCGAAGGTGGTTGGGAAAAATACGTTCCCCACAAAGTTGCCGAAGCCATCAAAGACCGCGGCTTGTTTGATTACCAGTTACCGGATGCGGTGGACAGGGTGGAGGTTTCCTGACCCCTCCGTCCTTCGGACACCTCCCCCTGCCTTCACTTACGTTTCGATTTCAGGCAGGCTTGCAGGGGAGGAAACCTGAGTTTAATTATAATTCACCCATCACCGAAATTATTCACATGAATTAGTAGCTGATATTTTCAGCTTGTTAGAATAATCTTATAGTTTACTCCAGGTTTCTCCCCCTGAAAGGCTTGCCTGCCGGAGGCAGGGGGAGCTACGCATCAGCCTACGAAGAGCAGCAATAGGATAGGGGGTCAAGTATTACCTGACCCCTCCGCCCTTCGGGCACCTCCCCTTAACAGGGTAAGAAAGTTGGTTTGTTCAATGATCTTTTTTTTAACTTTCCTTTATGAACCCTCTGTACAATCAAAAACAAGTTGAGCAGAATAGAAAGAACCTCCGCAATAATTCCACCTCCGCAGAGGCTGTATTCTGGCTAATGATCAAAAATAAGCAACTTGAAGGGCGAAGGTTTCGCAGACAGTTTAGTTTGGGTAGTTATATTCTTGATTTCTTTTGTCCGAAGGAGAAACTTGCAGTTGAACTGGATGGTGAAGCGCATTACACGTTGGAGGGATTGGAATATGACAGAAGGAGGGATGCGTTTTTAAAATCGCAGGGGATTACGGTGTTAAGGTTTGAGAATTACCTGGTGTTTGAGCGGCCGGAGTTTATGCTTGAGGAGATAAGAAAGAACTTTAAGGTTAACGTCTGACCCCTCCGCCCTTCGGGCACCTCCCCTTGCAGGGGAGGAAACCTGAGTAATTTTTAAGTTCACCCTTAACCGGAAGATTATGTTTGCTTGAAAAATTTTGCTGGTTTGTTTGTTCTTCAGGTTTACTCCAGATTTCTCCCCCTGATAAGAGGGAGTTGCAACTTAAGCTACGAAGTGCAGCGGTAAGATAGGGGGTCTGGTAATATCAGACCCCTCCGTCCTTCGGACACCTCCCCTTGCAGGGGAGTAAATCTGAGTAATTTTTGAAATTTACCCTTAACCGGAAGCTTTAGGAGCCCTCACAGTTTTTGCCTTCAACCCCGCAAAATACCGCCTCGCTTCGGTCATCACTTTGGGTGCAAGTGCAAAACCCGATAGCATGGTGGGGATAGCCATCAACGCGTAGGCAATATCAATGATGTTGATAATATCCTGCATGGAGGCGATGGCACCGAGTACAATCGTGATCAGGTAAAAATAGTTGTACCATTTACTCGCGCGAACACCGAGTAAATAGGAAAGACATTTGCTTCCATAATAACTGTACGAGAATACCGATGTAATGGCAAAGAAGAATGCGCATACCAGCAAGATGTACTTTCCATAGCCTGGCATGGCACTTTGAAAGGCCATAGCGGTTAGGGTAACTCCGCTTGCGCCTGATGTTTGCCAAACGCCTGTTGCTAAAATGGCTAATGCGGTAAGTGTACAAACCAGCAATGTGTCTATTGCAGGACTCAGCATCGATACAAGTCCCTCACGAATAGGTTCGGTACTCTTGGAGGCGCCCAACGCCAGTGGTGCCGTTCCAATCCCGGCTTCGCTGGAAAAGGAAGCCCTCCGGACACCCGCAATAATCAGTCCGCCCATAATTCCACCCAGCGCAGGTTCACCATGATAATGTTCTGCGGCAAAGGCATCTGAAATAATCATCCATAAGTACGAAGGAATGTCGGAGAGGTGCATGATTAATATTCCGAATACCGATAGAAAATAAATCACAATCATCATCGGCACCATTTTACCGGCCCAACTTCCAATACGTTGAATGCCGCCAAGAATAACGATGCCTGCAAAAAACATAATGGTAGTACCGATGATAAATTTGGGTGTGCTGATTGTGAAACCAAAAATAATAAACGTTGCATTTCGGATTTCTTCCGAAGTGATACCAATATCAACAATGGCTTGCGTAAGTTGATTGGCCTGGAAGATGGGCAGGCAACCGACCAACGTGCAAACACTAAAAAGTACGGCAAGCGGCTGCCACTTTTTACCAAGCGCTTCGCGGATTACGTACATGGGGCCGCCTTGAATTTCACCGGCAGAATCTTTACCGCGATACATCACCGATAAGGTGCTGGTGAAAAAGTTGGTCGACATACCCACGAAAGCGGTTACCCACATCCAGAAGAGTGCGCCTGGCCCACCGATAGAAATGGCTGCCGCAACCCCGGCAATATTGCCCATGCCCACCGTAGAGGCGAGGGCCGTAGACAATGCCTGGTAGGCATTGATTTGCCCCGGATCATTGGGGTTTAAATATTTTCCGCGCAAAATGTTAATGGCGTGCTTAAAATATTTGTATTGCGCGAACCGCGAATAAATCAGAAAGAAAAGTCCGCCAAGAATCAGCAGAAAGGCAACAGGGGTATAAATTTCGTTGGCGAGGTAAGCAATTAAATCACTCATGCGGGTGGTACGGAAAAATTTTGTGCGCTAAAAATAGGCAATTAAACTTAATTCGTATGTAAAGATTAACCTTCGGTTTAGTGGTGTCATC
>CAZOYJ010000174.1:776-7339 GCA_964583905.1 uncultured Roseivirgaceae bacterium | reverse complement strand
TGTAGTGATTTCCATTCTCCTTCACCGTGATATAATAGCGAAGAAATCCGGGAATAATGTTTTCTTCAGGAATAGTTACACTATACACATATCCATGCTGCCGCTCCATCTTCAAAACCACCGGCCTGAAGCCCGCCCATACATGAAGTTCAACTTCTTCGGGCTCACCGGGTGAAACAATGGTTGCCGTTACTGAATACGATTTACCCGAAGCAAGTTCTGCAGCAGGTTTATGAATTACATAAGTCTTTTTAACAGTAGACTCCGGTGCAACAAACTCGCCCAGGGTAATTTTTTTCCACTTATCAGAAGGAATAAGTTTGGTCGTAACTCCTTCTCTCGTTAGAAGGTATGTACCAGGTTTCAGGTCAACCTTTCCGCCATCCGCTTTTGCTGAAAAATTATTTCCGGCATTTAATCCTTTTACAGAAAAGCGATCGCCCAAGTTGGGCAACTTAACCAACATGGGCCAGGTACGCCAATGGATTACGGCAATTTCTTTTTTCAGACTGGTGCGTTCAAACGGATCGCGCACCCAAACGGCATCGGGCATAACTTCCAATCGCCATACGCCATCCTCCAACCGATCCATGAAATACGCCCCGGTTCCTTCATAGTGTACCACACTTGAATTTCCACTTCCGGCTACTTGTTCTAGTTGGGCTGCAGCGGGTACTGTTGAGGTAGTGGTGTTGGTGTAGATAAATTGTTTTTCGGTGATCAGTTCCGCCAGATCGTTTTCATAACTGATCCTGAACGCATCAAAGGAAACATTCTGTGGATACCGTCCAAACGATTTATTCATGGGCACGCGATGAAAAACTTCTGAGGCCAACATCAAACTGAGCGCCTTCTGGGGTGTGTAGGCCAGATTCATATAATGTGTTCCATACTCCGTATTGGCATACGCCATGTAAGTAGGATCATAGCTGAAGTGGGCCGCCAACTGCATGCCCGCCTCGCGGAAACTGCGGGCCATAGCCGGATAGATGTACGAACGGCCCACATCGGCCGCATCAAATTCATATACGATCTTCGCACTGCTTTTATATTTCGGATGGTTGGCAAAAGGAACAACATACTGATCTACATGCGGCAACAAGTTACCACCCAATTCATGGCGAGCTCCCAATCCGGTTGGGTACCATTGAAAGGTTCCGCCCTGAATGCCCGATTTGAAATATGCATCCGCCAAATGAATACTATGAGTAATGTTGTACAAAACAGGTTTTTTACAACCTGTGCGCTTCATAGCAGCAACCATGCGGTTGATGAATGCAGTTACTTTTTCAGGTGCCTCACGATGATGAGGCTCGTTGGAAACTTCAAATGCAATTATATCCGGATCATTTTTGTAAGCCATGCCAGTATAGGTGTTGACATGATTTAAAAACTGGAATAAATAATTCTCCTGTGCCTTAATGGCATCGGGATTTGTCAAGCAGGCATCTTTGCCGTATTTGCGCGCAAACCCGGGTGTAGGTTCATCAGGCTCCGGCCAGCCATTGCCCCAAAAAGCTATGGGTGTGATGATAAACTTCATGCCGCGTTCTTTCATCTTCATCATCATGTAATCGAACAGCCGCAGATTTTCGTTTACCAGCAGGTTTCCGAGTGTGTCGCTGATTTCCGTATCCCACACATGCACGCGGTATAAATCAAAACCTAATCGTGAAAAATGATAGACATCATCGTCAATCGCTTTTTCGATATCGATGCCAAAGCGTTTTGCAGTTCGATAGGCATGCGCAAACGGTACGGTATAATTTATACCAAATCCTTTTACTTCTTCTTTTGAATTTCCCCAACGGAGTACTCCGTTTTTATCCACCACAACATCGGAGGTTCGCTGGGCTATCGCTACTGCGAACAGGAAAGTCATCAAAACCGGAAAAACTAAATTTTTCATACCCTGTTATTTTATTCAGATGGTGTTCAAGTTAGTCGCACAGGCTGTATTTTTGATCATTCAACCGGTAAATTTTACATTTTTAGCAATGAAATATTTTAACTGGATAATACCCATTTTTTTGCTGGTATCCGGATGTTCGGATGGTGATGAAAAATCAATCCCGCCACCCTCCTACGATCTGGCTATACGGGCAGCCGATGTTTCATTCCTTCCGGAGATCCGGGAATCCGAAGCGATCTTTAAAAACCGGTCGGACGTTGCCCAAGATGTGCTGGATATCCTGAAAGAAGAAGGCTGCAACACCATCCGGTTGAGGTTGTGGCATACACCGGCATCGGGGCGATCGGGCCTTGAGGAAGTAGCGGCTTTTGCTTCGGAAATAAAAGCGAAAGGATTCGACCTATGGATTATTCTCCATTATTCAGATACCTGGGCCGACCCCGGTCAGCAGGCCAAACCTGCCTTGTGGAATAATCTATCACTTAATGATCTTTCGGATAGTGTGTACAAGTATACCAAAAAAGTAGTTACCCAATTAAATCCAGAAGATATACAATTAGGGAATGAAATCAACAGCGGCATGTTGTGGCCGGAAGGAAACATTTCCAACCCGGCTAATTTTATCACCTTGCTTAAACGGGGTGCTCAGGCGGTTCGTGATGCCGGCACCGGCACAAAGGCAATGATTCATTTTGCAGGCCTTAATGGATCGGAAGGATTTTATCAAGTTTTAAAATCAAACACAGTAGACTACGACATCATCGCGTTGTCGTATTATCCCCGCTGGCATACCAAATCACTCTTCAACGTCAAAAGTATTATCTCCCAATTGAAAACAGCTAACAACAAAGCGGTTGTTATTGCTGAAACAGCCTATCCGTTTACACTCGACTGGAACGATTGGACACACAACATCGTGGGGTTGCCCGAACATCTTATTACCGGTTATCCGGCTACCGAAAAAGGACAACACGACTTTTTAATGGATCTGCGCAAAGCAATCACTGAAGGCGGAGGCACCGGCCTGGCCTACTGGGCACCTGAATGGGTGGCTTACAAAGGCGAACAGGCAACCGATGGATCGGCCTGGGAAAATATGGCGCTGTTCGATTTTGAGTTTAAGGCCTTGCAAGGCATTACGGTTTTTAATGAGTAATCCGAAAAGCTTTGGGTCGTAAAAAATTAATGCTTCATTACTTTTATTCGTTCCACACCGGATGGTTGATCAACCTGGATGATGTAAAGACCTTTTTTTAAGCCACTCACATCCCACGTGTTTCCATCCAGCCGCTCGGGCGTAAATACACTTCCACTCAAGGTAAACATCCGAACAGTTGTGACGGGTGTGGCCGATTCAATCACCAACACCTCGCCCACCGGGTTCGGGTAAACTGCTACCGTGTTTTTTAGTTCGCTTTTGGTTGATGTGATAATCGGATTGGTAATTTCCACATCGGTAAAAATTCTGTATTCTCCTGGCGCCAATTGAAGCGTGTGGGTAGCGGTCGTTACACTTACGGGTTTACCATAAGCATAATAATCATACCAGGTGCCGGTATGAGGAAAGGTAACATCCACCGATTTTGCAGTTACTTCAAAGTTCACAATCACCTGCACATTCATCTGGTTTGCGTTTGCCGGGGTTGCGGTATACGGGGTGTTTTTAATCGTAACCTGCTTTACCAGATTATTCCCGCCCGTAAACGTTGCTGTTCCCTCGGTAAATACGGGATAAGTATGGCGCAACCGGATTAAATCTGCAATGTGTTCGTACACGCGATAGCGCGCGTATTCGTTCCGGTACTCCCATTTTACCGGCTTGTTTGAAATCCGGCCACCGAAGTCGATGGATACATCGTACCCCAACTCTCCAAATTGCCAAAGCATTTTTGGGCCGGGGATGGAATAAAAAATTGTGGCCGCAGCTCTTACCCGACTTAATGCCGTTGAAAGCTCTTTGACGGAATAATTTCCTGCCACGTTTCCGAACTGCAGATTTTTATACATCATGCGCTCTTCATCATGGCTCTCCATATACCCGATGACATGGGGCACTGTCCAACCGCGGGAGCCGTGATATACCCAACTGATATCCGAGTTGGGCGCATAGCCCATTGCACTTTCCAGGTAAGCATGATTTAAATTTCCCCACGACAACATACCTTTTCCTTCACCGGCCCGGTACTCCGCCAACTCCTTCTCCTCATTGTTCGAGGCAAAATGTTCGAGGATAACATAGGCATCGGGCGTGTGCGACCAGATTTTATCGGCCATGCGCTTGAGCAGGGCAACCCGCGAGGCATCGTAAGCCGACCAGGCGCCTACATTACCGCCCGAGTTAACCTGGGTAAAACCCTTTGAAAGGTCAAACCGAAAACCGTCTACCTTATACTCATTCAGCCAATAATGATTTACCGTATCGAGATAACTCTTCGTGTACGTGCTTTCATGATTCATGTCGAAGAAAACATTAAAGGGATGTTTTGCATCAACATTAAACCATTTGTTTTGTGCTGTTGGTTTAAAGGTGGTGAAGTCAAAATCCATCAGTACATACGAGTTAGGGATGTCCTGGTGGTTCATGGCGATGTCGAGTATAACTGCCATCCCGTTTTGATGGCAAACGTCAATAAATTCTTTCAACTTGTTTTTAGTGCCATAATATTTATCGGGCGCAAACATAAAGGTTGGGTTGTAGCCCCAGCTTTCGTTGCCGTTGAATTCCATAATGGGCATTAACTCAATGGCGTTTACGCCCAGCCGCTTCAGGTAACTCAGTGTGTCGATTAAGGTTTGATAATTACGGTGATTTGGCCCAAAGAAATCGCGGATCAACAGCTCATAAATCACCAGTTTCTCTTTTGGCGGGCGTTGGTAATCGGTTGCCTGCCATACGTAAGGAGTTTGATTGGTTTGAAAAACAGCAAGCCGGTTGAAATACCAATCGTTCAACAGCGCCTTTTGAGGATAGGATTTTAAATTTGGATACGAAGTAGCTGGAATGTATTGATCATCCGGATCAAGAATTTTATCGGCATACGGATCGGCCAGCCACAACGTTTCGTTAACAAGGTATTGATAGGCATACTCCACGCCTTCCGTAAGCCCGGTTAATTCAATCCAGAAGTATTCACCATCTTTCTTCATCAGGTTATCGGGTAATACGTCCCAATTACTGAAATCACCCCGCACATAAACCGATGATTTTTCAGGAGCCCATAAGCACAGCGTTACCAAAGAGTGATCGGACGCATTGTAATTAATGCCCGGAATAATGCCGGGTGGACGCGCTTGTACAATACTTGGTGCTGAGATCAGGTATTGAAAGGTGATCTCACTGGAATTACCACCACCTTGTGCGGTAATTTTTACATCGGCATATCCGGAAACTTCCGTTACCGTATGCGTGTAGGAAAAAACTTTTACATTGCTTTGTGTGGTGATCAGCTCTTCATTGATAAACAATTCAAAATTCACATTCACCGGTGCCTCAGCCTGAATCAGAAGAGCATCGTTTGTGGTAACAAACAAGGGGCGTTGGGTAGGCGAGGTTAGCGCCAATTGGAATGAACCATCCCAGAAGTTGACAATGTGATCGGTAGTTTGACAAATGGAAGCTCCGCATCCGGTCCAATTACTGCCTTTCAACAAGATACCCATCTGGGTTTCTGCGGCAATATTTTGGTTAAAGAAGTCGGAAGGTTTAAACGTAAGTGTAAAAAGTGTTCTTCCGTTTTGTGTACTCTTGGCAAACTTGGCAGGATCGGCTGTGGCCGTAGTTGGATTAATATTGTACTTGGCGTCAATACTTTTACCGGGTATCCACACCCAGGCCCAGGCATTGGTTAAGGAAGCCATTGCGGTGCCCGTAACATCATAGGTAACGGTTATTTCGGTTGATGGTTGAAACAACGCGGGTGATATAGCTGGATCGACAGCAAGTTTCGATTGAGCATGAATCGAAAAAATACCAACCAAAAATACAAACGTAAAAAGTTGCTTCATAAGCGTGGATATTAATGCTGATTTTCCATAAACTAAAAATCAGGAGGAATTATCCTCCTGATTTTTAGCGATAAAAACAAATTGATTAATTAAGTGTAACCGATTTGGTAGCAAGATTTACTGTAACCGTACGTGAGCCAGTCGTTCCCATATACCGTAAATTACTATCGCCATCATTAGCATTTACAAAATCGGGGTGTACAGACTCGAAGAATGGAAAGTTATAAGAAGTAGGGCCCCAATTAGCCTGGGCAAAGAACCGGAAGGCTTCATTGTTATAAAATGTTGCTGTAGCCTGATATGTGCCTGCTGTGGTGTAGGTCATTTTTATACTTACTCCTGTACCCGGTTGATCCCAACCGCCTATTCCTGCACCTGTCATGTACAGGGGTGGAACAACGGTAACGGTCTTCTCATTAACATCAACAATTACCGTATGTGACCCGGTTGCGCCTACATACCGCAGGTTCGAGTCGCCATCATTGGCATTCACAAATAACGGATCCACCGTTGTAAAATAAGGATAGTTATAAGAGGTGGGGCCCCAGTTGGCTTGAGCAAAGAATCGGAAAGCTTCATTGTTATAAAATGTTGCTGTAGCCTGAAATACACCTGGCCTCAGTAAAGAAATATTATTAAATCCTCA
>CAZOYJ010000174.1:0-766 GCA_964583905.1 uncultured Roseivirgaceae bacterium | reverse complement strand
GGTTGCGGTTGCCATAAATACACCGGGGCGTAAGTATGTCATTTTTACACTGGCTCCTGTTCCGGGTTGATCCCAACCGCCAATACCCGCACCCGTCATGTACATGAGGGGTTCATCTGTAGCTACAGCTGTAACCGTCTTGGCATTCAAATCAACATTTACCAGGTACCAGCCAGTAGCTGCGGCAACCTTAAAGTTGCTATCGCCATCATTAGCATTTTCAAAAACGGATGAAACAGAAGTGAAGAAAGGATAATTGTAAGAGGTCGGGCCCCAATCCAATTGTTCAAAGAATCGGAAGGCCTCACCTTGTGTAAAGAAGGCTATCTGTGAATATTTCTTGACCTGGGAGCTAGGCCACTCCACAGCGTTACCAGGCCAGGGGCCCCATCCTTTCAAAGCGGCACCCATACCCCAAATAGACGGGAAAGTGGTGGCAAACGGTGTAATGGTAGCCGTACGCGAAGTGGAGTATACAGGCTGAACATTGTTATTAATTGTAGACACCACGCGAAATTGCATCAACCGAGGTTCCTCTGGAGCTGAGCCGAGTGCCAACATACCGTTATTCAGGGTCTGTACGGTAACCGTTGCATTCAGTACCCGGGTTTCTGCCAGATCAAATGTCGTGGCAAAGTTGGTTCCGGCCACAGCCATCTGAAGCTTGTAAGATATGGAAGCTTCAAATCCATAATACGGCTTCGACCAGCTAAACGTCTCTGCATTATCACCCACTGTTTCTGCCGTTAACACGAAGGAGGATTTT
>CAZOYJ010000173.1:0-7361 GCA_964583905.1 uncultured Roseivirgaceae bacterium | reverse complement strand
TCGTTCTTTAACGTTAGGACGCGAAAAATTTCCGCCCACGGTAAGCCCAATGCGGTAAATCGGATCTTCCCGGAAACTGTTATACAACGCCACAAATTCTGCCGGGTCAACCTGCTTATTCGGCCGGTAGTACGGGTCGGTGCGTTTCAGGTTAAGCATGGCATCATCGGCCTTTTGGGGTTCTTCCAGGTAAATGAAGGTGAGGGCCAATATTTTGTAGGCTTCTACCCGCAATTGCTTTTCTTCTTTCGAAAATCCTCCGGCTTCCGGACTTTTCAAGCAGTTTTCCAGTTGCTTCTCAATTTCATGCAATCGTCCTTGCTCGTAGGTAGCCCGTGCAAGGCGCAGGGTTTGAGCACAATTCTGGCCAAATGCAGGGTAGATTAAAACGGTCAGTAAACCGAAAATTAAAAATCGCTTCATAGTACTGGATTAATTAGTCCCTTTAAGGTTTTTACAGGTTTTTTCGAAATCCAGGTCGGAGCCCACGTAGGTGTTCCATTCATCCTGCGTCATGTGGCGGCTGATAAACTCCGAACACAGGATGTTTGCCATCGTTGGAATTTTTGTGGGATACGCCCGGATACTCGCTTCGTCCAGAATTTCTCCTTGACGCACAGTTTGACTGCTGCTGTGCAAGCCCACCATAATCTGTTCGTCATTGGGCGAGAAGGTTAAGGTCCACACCCAATCGGAATGATCCAGCAAGCGGATGGGCGGCTCGGTTAACTTGCTCACATTCCAGATTCTTACCGATCGGTCTTTACTGGCCGAGGCAAAGAAGTTGGCCGCATGGTTGTACTTGATTTGTTCAATCGGCCCATCATGGCCGGGCAGGTTTCGAATGGGGACACCATCGCGTACAATCCGCATCAATCCCGATTCGTTACCAACAATAAGCTGATTTTCGGAGGGATGCCAGGTAACCGCGGTGATATTTCTGCCCAGATTCTTTACTTCCGTTACAGCGAAGTTGTTGGTTACATCCCAGATGTAGAGGGTGCCCTTGTCACCGGCTCCGGCAATGCGTTTGCCGTCAGCGCTTAAATCAATCGCGTTGATTTTTTCCGGGGTGCTGATTACTTCCCGGGTGGTATTGAAATCGGAGTATTTGATGCTTTTGCCACCGTTGTCGCGGGCAAAAAGGCCTTTACCATCGGGGGTAAAATGAACGTCTTCAATGCTGTGTACAAATCCGGTTAGCTTTTTGGGTGCCGCGCTCATGTTGGTGAGGTCGTACAACTCAATGTAGTTGTTCTTTTCATCCAGTACATGCAAGCCGGCTGCAGCCAGCTTGGTTTCATCCGGATTGATGTCCATGGAATAAACCTGGTAGTTGGTACGGCCATCTACCAGCGTGGTACTTTTCCATTCACCCCGCACGTGTTCCCAGCGGAGGATTTTACCGTCACTTCCACCGGAATAAATGTGATCATCTTTTCCATGGGTTACCAAGGAGCGGGCTGCACCAAAATTATGGCCGGGTAAACTTACCGTTAACGGGTGCGGATCGGGCTTCCCGTCTTTGTCTTGTTTGTTGCGCAGGGCGTAGTACAATCCGTTATAGATGTCGGTGTCGTATTCGTAGCCTGCGTATTCGGTGTTGAATTCATAGGCCTGTTGGGCCAGCAGCGCTTCCAATTGCGTATCGCTGGTAAGCGTTAGCGATTGCAGGGCCATAGCTTTTGCTTGGGCGATGTAGCGCTTTTTCTTGGCATCGGCTTCGGCTTTGCGGGCTGCGTCTTCGGCAATTCTTGCTTGTCTTTCATTTTCCTTTGCAAGTTGTTCATTCGCAACAGCAAGATTTTTTTGCTTGTTGGCTTCAATTTCTGCTAGCCGGGCTGCTTCAGCATTTTGTTCAGCAAGGATTCGTTGTTGATCTGCAATTTCTTTTTGCTCTTCAGCGATTATACGCTGCCTGTCCGCTTCCTTGCGCGCAATTTCAGCCAGGTCACGTTGGAATTCAGCCTGCCCTTGTGCTTCCTTGGCGGCCTCTGCATTTAGCCTGGCCAATTCAGCATTGGTTTCGGCCGCTGTTTTTTGAATGAATGCGTACACCAGGAAGATCAGCGAAAGTACGGTAAGTCCGCCAAATACAAGCGCTGTAATTCGCGCGCGTTGCAGCTTGCGTTTTTGTTCCAACTCGCGGATGCGTTGCTCGGTTTCAAATTCTTTCCTGGAGTATTCCAGGAAAATCATGGTGCGTTCAAAGGCGGGGTTGTACCGTTGCCCCCATACAAGGGTAGGTTTGTGTTTCGCCAGCCAGTTCAACGCCAATTGCAAATCGGGCGGGCGCCATAAGCCGGCTTTGCCCACCTGGTATTGGGCGGCAGCCTCGGAAAGGCGTAGGTACATTTGTACGGCATCGGCTTCATCATCCACCCAGTTTTTCAGGCGCACCCAAATGCGCATCAAACTTTCGTGGGAGATGTCGACCATTGACTTGGATGAAATTGGGGTACCGTGCGCAGGGGTTAAGAGTGAACGTCCGGGCTCACGGAATTTTTCAATCACTTCAATGATTTCTTCTTCGGTGCAATCGGCAATGGCGGCAATTTCATTTAAGCGGGTAGGTCTGCGAATGCCAAAGTTCTCACCACGCTTTTCGGTGATGGCTTTAAACATGATCTCGCAGATGTGTTTCTGCGGTTCGGTCAGTTCATCGAACGCTTCGTTGGCGTGCATGCTCAACGCCTCGCTCATGGTGCCTATGGCCTCGTAGTGTTTCAGGTCAACCGGCTCATCGTCATAGTCGCGGTAATTGGCCCAATAGCTCCAGGTACGCATGAGGGCGTGTTGGAGAATGGGTAACTGATCGGGATTATCCCCCAGGTCATTTAACAAAGTTTGAACGAGGCGTGGAGTAATTACGGCACCGCCCACCGCTACCGGCCCTTCAATGGCCCTGCGTTTTTGTTCGCGGGTGAGTTGAGGAATGAGGTAGTGACTGTCGTTGATTTTGCGGGTAAGTTCAGGGAATTGCGCACAGTCGCCAATAAAATCCGAACGCATGGTGATCGCCACATAGATCGGTGCATCGGGATAATTAACGGCTTCCATCAACAGGTTTACAAAGGCCAGCGTTTCGTTTACCGAGTTGGGATCGGTGCTGTCTTTAAAGCGGAAGAGTTCTTCAAACTGGTCGACCAGGATGAGGTAGTTTACATCGGCCGACCTGCGCGATTGTTCAACGGCTTCCACTAATCCGAGCGAACTGCTTCGCAACAGGGTGGAAAAGATGGTGCGTTTGATTTTCTGTTCTTCGGCATCGGCTTCGATGTACTCCTTGTTGCTTTTCAGCAGCGATTCGGCCAGGTTATCAATCGGGCCTGCTCCCGGGCGGGTTACCACCACTTCCCAGTTGGGGCTGGCATCGGTAAGGAAGCCTCCATATAATATGGGAAGCACCCCGCAGTAAATGAATGAAGATTTACCACTTCCGGAAGGACCGATAACGCCCACAAACCGGTTCTTGGAAAGCTTCAGGAGCACTTCATCGCTTTGGCCTTCGCGGCCAAAGAACAGGTGGCTCTCTTCAATTTTAAAGGGTCGTAAACCCGGGAATGGGTTTTGAACCGATACCTTTTCGTCTACGTACTGTGGCATGGCAATAGGTATTTAGTTTCTTTTGATTATGGTCTTTGGTTAAGCATTAAATTCTTCTAACAATGACTTTATGGTTTGGGCCGTGTCGCGTGGATCAGGCTGAACAACTTTCAGGTTATAATTTTTAAAAGCATCCAGGCTAACGGGCGTATTGGGCGCAGTGAAAACCGCTTTGCCTTTAATGGGTTTTTTACGGCCAAAGCCCGGGGCTTTCAACAAGTCGAGCACTTTCATGCGCACCCATTGATCGTTTACTTTGCCTTTAAAGATGATAGCGGCATCAAAACTGCGCAGGTTGTCGATGTGCTTTTGGCGTACATTAAGCAGTTCGCCTTCAAACAACGGCATCAACACGTTGTAACCATTTTTCTCAATCTCATCGATCAGGGGTTTTACTTCAGCGTGATCGATGCGATCGTGTACCAGGTAGATGGATTTTCCACCGGTTTCATCCATCACTTTTTTCTCGTGGGTTTCCAGCAGTTCCTCGCGTACGATGTTCTTGAAATCTTCAAGCGGGGTTTGCAGAATTTCTGCACCTTCCTGTACATCGGTATCGCGTTTAAGGTTTTCAATGAAGGCCCGCTGACGTTCGCTGGCATTAGCCAATACAGGGGAGAGCCAAATAAGCCGTGAGAACTTTTCTTTATTGGTTTCCTTACTTTTCTCGGCAGCGAACCGATTTTGTAAATCAACAATCGAGCGGTCGGCACCATCGGGTATTTCGCCATATGCGCTGCCGATCAGGTGAATGGATAAGTTCGCTTCTTCCAGGTCGCGTTTAACGATTTTTTCAAAGTCGTTGAGGTTGCCGGGCAACGTCTGGTTGGGCAATACGATATACCCGTGCCGCTGCAATTCGCGCTTGATGATGTTGCGCTGAACAGAAAGATCATGGCCGGTTTCGGCAAGGTAAATGGTTTTGCGTTTGAAAATATTTTTAACCTCGGTCTTCGATTCACCTTTGAGTTGGATGAGTGAATCGTAGATGTCGTATGCCAGGTCCACCATCTTCATCCAGTATTGCCGTTCGGCTTCGGAAGTGAAATAGTTTTCGTATTCGCGCACTTCACCGGTTTCGGAATCGATCTGGTACATTTCATACCCGATCAAATCGCGTAGACGTGGCGGTTGTTCCTGCACCGATAACGGGTTCTTGAATACCTTAAAGACCCGGCCCCTGTTTTTTCCGCTGGCCTCGGCTGCCTGGTAAAAGGTTTCAAGGTTATCGAGGCATTGGCCTGACTGGATGAAATCAGGTGAAAGGACACTGACCAGCGTAGCGGCATTATCCAGTTTGGGCGAAGTCATGGAGTCGAACTCGCTTTTCAGCAGGATGTTTGGTTTGGCGCCCAGCACCTGGGTAAGCATCAGTTCCAGGAACTTTTTAAACTGGGTTACCCAGCCGTTCTGGCCCTGGGCGGTTTCGTTATCCTTCTCTGAAAAAATCAGCAGTACATCTATTTCAAAATTCATGGGGTTAGGTTTCAGATTTAGGGTTCAACAATTTGTGTGTCGGGTTTTTCGGTCATGTTTTGAATGAGTCCTTCAACCAGTTCGTGGTGGTTGGCGATTACGAAGTAGAAATCCATCAGGTTAATGCGGAATACTACGGAACGTTCGGTGGCCTCCAACCGGTTTACGGTTTGTTGCTGGCCGTTCAGGTTGAAGATCTCCCCATAAATCTGTCCGGGCTTCAGCACTAATTTAATTTCATCGTTATCTTTTAACCGCACTTCGCCATGGGCTACTATAAATATCGGGCTGTTTTGATCGGCAGGGTTGAAGGACAATTTTTCGAAAGCGTTTAAGTCGTACGCAATAATTTTATCGAATAAGTCGGCCAGCAGCACACCTTTAATGTTTCTGAACTCGGGCAATTGTTTGAGGAACATAACCATTTCAATGCCGAGAAAGAAACCATCGTTGAGGCCATCCAGCAGTTCATTGTTTTCAATGGCCGAGTCGAGGAATTTCTTATCGCGATCGGGAAGGCGCTCTGAAATGGTGTTGTAAATTTTACGGTCTTTGTTGTAGATCACCCAGGCGGCCGTTTCCTGGAGGAGTTTATCGCGGTTAAACATCTGGGCAATCAAACCGCGGCTAACGCGGAAATCGGGTATAAAGGCTGCCGTGTACACCGCACAAACTTTTGTCCAGCGGTTGTTCAGGTTAAAGTCGCGGTTTAAGATGTAGTTGATTACCTGAACGGGTGTGTAGTTTTCGCGCGGGTAATAAATCTGAAGCAATTCAATTTTCCGCGCCATGGCAATGTCATCGTAGAGCGGGAACAATTTTGGTTTGAGTTCGGGGTCCACGAACAAGTCCATCAATTCAATAGCATAGGCGATACCGTTGGGGTCGCCCGACTCAATGCTTTCGCGTACCAGTTGAACCGAATCCGGATCGTAAAGGATAGACATGAGCATGGTGATCTGGTCGTTGTTCATCACGATCTCTTCGCGCAAGGCTTTTTTCAGGAGTTTGAATTCTTCGGTGTCCGGAAGTTCGTCATAAGCAGCCAGGTTCCACATGGTTTTCCCGATTTCGGCTTCCAGTAAATCGGTTACTTCGCGTGCCTGGCGTCCGTAGGCGCGGTAATTAATGTACCGGAGCGAGTAAAGAATCTGTTTAACGATGCGCTTATCGGGGTAGTCGGCTTTTTTCCATAGTAATTCCAGGGCCTGATCGCCTCCAATGCGCCCCATTATTTGCACGATACGCAGCATTACCAGGTCGCTTTGCCCGGATTTGTGGAAGGCTGTTTCGAGAACAGGCAAAGCGGCTTCACCGGCTTCAATCAGGGCGGCTGTGGCCTGATGACCAAATGACGGAGAGGAGAGAAGTTCAATTAATGTGGGCCAGGTTTCGGGGCGCTTTACTTTGCGTGCGGTTATGATGGCTTCGTTGCGCACCGTAAAGTTGATGTCGCGCAGTAATTCCAATAAAATAAAGATGGTGCGTTGGCCCATCATGGTGCGGAGAAATTTGGCGGCCAGTACTCTGTCGGTTGATTTTACAGATTTACTCAATTTAACAAGCTTATCCGGTGCAATGGAAATCCGGTCGCTGTCTTCGCTGGCGCCCTTGGCTTGCACGGCCAGGTTTCTTACTTCCGGGTCTTTCGAAAGGTCACGGTCAATTCCCAGTTCGTTGATTTTTGCGTGCGCAAATTCGCGTACCCGGGCATCTTCACTTTCGGTAAGGGTAATCACCAGGTTTTCGAAAAGAGCCGGTTCCAGTTTTTCCATCAGGCGCAAGCCATACAATACTTTATCCTGAACGGTGCTGTTTACTTCCTTGCTTAATACGCGGTCAACGGTGTATTCATGCTCGAATTTGTGTTCAAGCTTGGTTTTGTTTTTAACCAATGTGCTTTGCAAGGTTCTGCGGTAACTGGCGTACATCTTATTGCCAACAAAGTACCAGATCACCACCAGGGGAATGGTAAATACGGTAATGTAGAGGAGATCGAAAATTTCAACGGTGTTGATCAGGTGAATAAGACCACCGGCCAGCAAGGTAGCGAATGCCATTACGGTACCTTCAATTTTTGTTTGGGCATCAATTTTTATTTCCGTTTCAACCGGAATCTGGTACAACTTAAAAGCGGGTTCATCCAGGGCCTCTTTTGTGGCATTGATGAACAACATACTCATAGCAATCATCACAAAGAAGATGGTGAAGGAGGGGCTGTCCTGGGTATAGCCGAAAGTAATGCCGATAATCAAAGCTGAAATGGTGAATAAGGCAAT
>CAZOYJ010000172.1:0-7407 GCA_964583905.1 uncultured Roseivirgaceae bacterium | reverse complement strand
AAGTTAGTACACCGGGGCTTATGCTTTTTCAAACATAGTATCTTCACCAACAAGGAGTACCGTGCAACCACACTCTATCCATCAACATGATCCAAAAAATTCCAGTCCTTTTCATTTTTTAAATAGAAACGGGTTTAAAGATGCATGTTTGCTGTTATCAAAGTGCGCAGTTTTGTTGGTGAGAACACCAACAAAGGCCCAGAAATACAGAACCACGAAGAGCTCAAAGGTTTTACACAAAGCCTGCCTGCGGCAGGCAGGGACTCAAAGTGCTCGAATTCAGCGGTTTTTTCATTGTGAACTTTGTGCAAACCTTTGCGTCCTCTGTGGTTAAACTTATTTTTGAGATGGCTTCTAATTATCTATCCTGCCTTGGTACACTTCAAACGTTTATCTTTGGTCTGATCGAAACGTATATGGCGGCACAAGTACTTTGGATTGCAGGCTCTATCATTTGTATTGGGTTAGGTACCCTGCATCTGCTGTTTACTTTTTTTACAGACAAATTTTCTTCACGGAACGAGCAGGTTATAGCCGGAATGAAAACTTCATTTCCGAAAATAACCACCAGAACTACCCTTTGGAAATCATGGATGGGCTTTAACGCCAGCCACAGCTTGGGTGCCATTTTTATTGGTGTCGTAAACGTATATTTTGCCGGGTGGCACTATGCGATTCTCCTGCAAGGTCCATTCCTTCAGTTCCTCAGTCTTTGTACCGTCTCGTTTTATTTATGGTTAGCCTGGAAGTATTGGTACAGACTTCCATTCATAGGCATACTGGCAACACTGGTGTGTTACCTGATGGCGATTCTTTTGATCAATCTTTAGAAGCAAGTCTACCCGGGTAAGCCACTACATCTGTCAGCATAAAGAAGCTGTGGTTACCACTAACTTCGCCCGAGGTAAACATAGTAATCAGGAAAGTGCATTTTACAAGTGTGCTTCATGTAACTCAAAATAACGTTCCCTGGTGTTCTTCCAACTCCGCATACCGGAAGGGTTCCAGGGCTTCGGGTTTGTTGCCGATGGCTTCCTTGCCACGAAGTCTGCGCACCGTAAACGTTTCGAATTCGGTTTCCGGGTAGGGCTGCGCGAGTTCCTGAAGTAATTCCTGGTCGGCTTTTATGTTGATGGGTTTGAGCCACTCCATTTCCAAGGCGCGTGGCAGAATCACGGGCATGCGGGGTCCTTCTTCGGCTTTGGGATTATTATGAATGCGTGCCATCAGTGGGTTGGCGCGCGTGGTTACGATGGTATACGTTCGTCTGACAAGACCCAATGACCTGTCCACCCATTCATCCCACAATCCGGCTAAGGTGATGGGCTCATCATTTTTCAAGCGGATGTGGTAGGGAAACGTTTTACCGCTTTTATGGTGGTGTTCAAAAAAACCATCTGCCAGCACAAGGCAACGTTGGCTTCGGGCGGGCTCGCGAAAGGCCGGTTTTTCAAACATCGTCTCGGCCCGTGCATTAATGGTCTGGTTACTGAGCTTCACGGCATCGGCAGGCGACTTCGCCCAATGGGGTATCAGGCCCCAGGCATATAATTCGATTTGTTTTTCAGGGGTGGTGATTACCGGCACCAATGGATGATCAAATCCCGAAGCGTGGTACACGGGGCCAACCTGTAATTTGTTCAGTTGTGCTTTAAGGTATTCCACTTCCTGGGGATGGTCGCCATAGCGGTTGGCGTATTTTTCTTTGCGTTTGGTGAGGTAAGCTTTATCGTAACACATTTATTTTTTTCGCGGCAGGTAGTTGAAAGGAATTTTTAAAAACGGAAACTCCTGCAAGATATTCCGTAAAGCCCAAACATCGCGCACCGTCATGCGGAATTCACGTTGCTCGTTATCCACCCAACTGATGGTGATCCGGGGTTCCTTTATATCTGCGCGGGATGGCTGGTGTTCGTTTACCTGGCAGATGAGTTCCAGGCTGTCTTCGGTTCCATGGAGTTTCTCAATGGGTTCCCACGGGCCATGGTCGAGCTTGAACATTTTACGGCCCTGCTGCATGCCTACCCGCATAAGGTGATACTGCCTTTTGAATTTTACTTTGTATAAGCCGGTAGACAATGCCATCACCAAACGTAACGGAGTGCCGGCTTATGTACAAGGTGGAAATTCAGGTATGACAGTAGCTGACAAATAAAAATTCAAGCGGCTCCTACCGTAAAGGCACCTCCGCCTACTTCAAGGGGTTTGAAACGTAATCCTCCTCGTTCATGTACGGTTCAGGAAACGGGCGGATTTGCAGTTCCTTCAACAATACGGCACTGGGTACAATAAACGAAGTAACCTGGTTTTCCATACCGTATCCTCGGCCCCAACTTTTATTGAAGCTTACCAATTGGTTGGTTGCGCCCATAATCCGCCTCAGCGTACGCCAATCGGATCCGCCCCAGGAAGCGTTCCGCACCAACTCTTCTGATCCGTCTTGTACCGATACCTTATAGACACTCGAAACACCCATGCCCATTTCAGGGCCTTTACGAACGATGAAGGCATACTCCAGGCCTTCACGCCTGGCTTCGGCCAGTAATTTCTCCTTCAGCACTTGCTCCGTATCATTCATGTCGAGCGTTACTTCAACAACACCGGGGCCGGAACCGAAGCCATTTGCGGTTTGAGATGGATGGGTGAGCGTGCGGTTATTCAGTAGGCCTTTCAGTACACCTTTTTCCAGCAGGGTAAATTCATCGGGTGGCACAATGCCCTCATTATCCATTTCAAATGCACCAAGCAACACGTTGCCCCCGAACGACCGGAGTTTGGGTTTTGCCTTGATGGTAAGCGCCTCGTGGGTAATCGATTTACCGATGCGGTTATCCATTGCCATGTTGTTGGTGTACTGGACTCCTTTGAGTGGTGGAATTATATCGCTGGCGAAGATGCTTTCCCGACCATTCATCAGCGCCATAGAAAACAAATCGGCTACAGCCGGGCCTAACAGCAACACCGGGCCGACATATTCCTCGCTTACATGGGGTACGGTATCCTGCTGTTCCAATTCGTCAATCATCCTTTCAATCTCCGAAAGAATTTGATGGGCCGGGGGCAGGCCATCGGGGTTTTCGGCCAGGTGCATGAGTTGGTTATTCCGCAATACGCCTTCCCGGGTTTTACCTTGCACCATTACGGAGAGCGCAGCCATGCTCACGGGTAACCGGGCAAGGGTACCTTCGCTGTTGGCAATGTAGTTATACCCGGAAGTGTATACCAAGACTACCATTGAGTTTACTACCGACTCGTGCTGGAGAAACACGGCCGAGTATTCGCGGGCGCGTTCCTCCCACAGGTTTTGATCGAAGGTGTAGTCGGGCAGCGTGCGGATCAGCGTTACGGGCGGGTGGCTTGCGAAAGAACGGTGCGGAATTTCATCCACCGATTTCTTGATCTCCTTCAAGGTTTCCTTATGCTTCTCAAAGATGCGCGCAGCATCGCGATACACTTTGTCGGTTGTTGACCAGAAGGCGCGCCTGATTCCCATGTAATCATCATCCAGCGGCAGGTTCAAATCCCGCATGGTCGGATTGCTGTACAGGTTGTTCTCCAGGCTTTCGTCATTAAAGGCATAGTCGCCTACCAATACCCGGGTGGTCCTTTTAACCCGATGATGCGAAGGCTGCGACCCCGTAAGCGTGCCCAGCGTAGCCGTTATGACGTGATCTTTCTGATCGGTGACGCCATACATGATGAAGAAGGGCTTGTCGTAGCCCGGTAATCCAAGTTCGTCCAGGTTTCGCTTCAGTTCATCCTGCATGGCCTTCAGCACAACATCTTCTACCGATTGTGCCGGAAGGTGATTGCACCAAAGCAAAAGCGCGAGGAATACAATGTGGTATTTCATAGCCAAACAGTTTACGGTTTATCCGGTCTGGTTAAAATGCTTGGATCCAATTGCATGACCGGTTTCTTTTGGGTTTCGATGCGTTTAACAAAAATGGAAGGTGAAATGGCAGTAACCGGAATACTTCCCGATTCGGCCCCGCAAAATCCGGTAAACACTTCGGGGGTATCGCCCGCTGCAACAATCCCGGCAAACATGGCCAACGGGGTTCCGATCAGGTCTACACCCCGCACCAGTTCATCCGGCCGGCCATCTACGTACACGCGGTATACCCGGGTTGGAAAAATGTTAAAGGCATTGGGCATGAACCGGTCGGTAGTGGTGAATCCGCCCACCACATCCATAAACAAGTATCCGTATTTCTTTTTTTGTTTTTGGCATTCTGCGATGAGCATTTTACGCAAGTCGTTCATGCCGTAAGCTTTCTGGGTTTCCACCACCAGGTTCGATTGCCGCGACACCGGGTCTTCGCCTACATCGGCACGGCCATGACCATTCGAGTTCAGGTGGCCTTCAATGGGTGTGCGCGACATTAAAAAACTTTTCAGAATTCCTTTTTCAACCACGTTCACCCGCTGGCCTCGTACGCCTTCATCATCGTAATGGTAGTGGCCGTTGAGTGCCTGGCCGTTAAACGTTTCCAGGGTAGGATCAAAAACCACGTTCATGGTTTTCGGCAGCACCGGGTCCATCAACTTACCCCGGAAGGTTTGGGCATCAAATTTTTGTTTGAGGCGGTGGCCTTCCACCCGATGGCCGAAGATTTCGTGAAAAAAAACTCCGGCAGAACGGGCGTGCAAAATAGCGGGGCCGGTATACGGTTCGGCTATCGGTGCGGTGCGCAAAGCACTAAGCAACTGCATCATGGTATGCACATCCTTAAGAATGGTTTGCTCGCCAGGCAACTCTGCCGGGGTAAACGCAAAATACGATTGATGAAGCGGCAACACATCTCCGTCTTCAGCGCGGATGGTTGCATGAATAGTGAGGTACGCATACGTGCGGTTTTGTGCAATCCGGGTGCCTTCCGATGAAACCAGGTATTTCCGTTCGAGGCCCACCATCAGGTTTGCCTCGGCATCAACAATCTCCGGGTGTTCCAAAAAGGGCTTGCTGAAATTTTTGATGCGGGCTGTCCATTCCTCGCAGTTATAAAAAGTGTTAAAGTCCGGGAGGGGTTCCTGTACAAAAACAGTGGGGGCTTCCCGGGAGAAATCAGGAATGCGCTTTGTTTCCCGTTTGGGCATGTTTCGGATTTCTTTAAACGAAGCCACAGCCATGCGATAAGCTTGCTGCGTTTGCTTCCAGAGGATGAAGGGAATTACTTTCGGATCATTTTCTAACGGCAATTCTTCGGTTAGGCCTCCGAATCCCCCCGGAAAAAATCCAATGCTTTCATAATCCTCCACCGGATGGGAATTGTCAAAACTGTAGTCGCCCACCCGAATGTCGGTCGTCACGGATCGTGAACGATTATGGTCGTTGCGTACCAGGCTGCCAAACGAAGAGGTAAGCACCGCCACCTGCAGATCATAAATCCGGTAACCCAGGTAGTAGGGCGGTTCGCCTGCCGATTTAAATCCGGCCAGTTCGCGGTTCAATTCCGACTCCACGATGCCGATAAGTTCATCGGAATAGGATTGTGCGAAAACCTTACCCGGGATACATAATACAAGAAGCCAAAACGTGATGCGCATAATGAGGTGTTGATGGTAATGGTAAAATCGCCAACCTGCCCGATCGTCACAAATATGTTAAATATAACCTGATTGTTGCTATACTATTGCGTATCGCGGGATGCAATATTACGATTCAGAACCGCCCATACGCTGGCTATCAACCGGGTAGGTGCTCAGTCTTTATCCAGTTGCAGGATGGTGTGCAGCAACACGTTGGCGCCATTGGCCATATCGGTGGCGGTAGAAAATTCTTTGGGTGAGTGACTGATGCCGCCCTTGCTGGGAATAAAGATCATGCCCATCGGTGCCAGCAGGGCCATCTCTTGCGCATCGTGGCCCGCACCGCTGGGCAGGCGTTTGTGGGTAAGCCCCAGTTGTTCGGCTGCACCGATAATTTTTTGTTGGATAGCCGGGGTCGCGAGTGCCGGTTTACTGGACGTAGCCAGCGGCTTGAACGTAATGGTGGTGGAAGAAGCTTGAGCAATGGCTGCCGCCCGGGTTTCAATGTCGCGGTACAGAAGCATGATTTTCGCGTGCGACAAGTCGCGGAGTTCGAGGCTCATCACCACCTTGCCCGGGATAACGTTGGGGGCGCCCGGCTCGGCTGAAATTTTACCCACCGTTCCAACATGGGCACCTTCGTAGCTGCTTACCACTTCCTTTACCGCGATCACCAAGTGTGCTGCCGCCAACAAAGCATCCTGCCGCATATTCATGGGTGTAGTGCCGGCATGGTTGGCAAACCCTTCCACGGTAACTTCCCACCAGTTAATGCCGACAATTCCTTCCACCACACCAATCTGACGGTTTTCTTTTTCAAGCGTCCCGCCTTGTTCAATGTGCAATTCGAGAAAGGCAGCGAGGTCACCTCGATTCCGTTTTACTTCCCCGATCCGTCTGGGGTTGCCACCAATCGCGCGAATGCCTTCGCCCATGGTGAGGCCACTGAGCGTCATCTCGTTCAACGTTTCGGATTTGAAACTTCCTGCCAGCGCACTGCTGCCCACTACCCCGCCCTCTTCGTTGGCGAAAATGATGACCTCGAGGGGATGATTGGTGCTGATGTTGTTTTCGTTCAGCACTTCAATAATTTCAAGGGCACCAATGGAGCCGACACAGCCATCGTAATTGCCGCCACCCGGCACGGTGTCGATGTGCGAACCAAAGGCGAGAGGTTTTTTGGAGGCGATTTTTCCCGCGCGCCTGCCGATGATGTTGCCGGCATAATCGATGGACACTTCCAGGCCGGCCTGCTTCATCAACCCGATGAGGTAATCCCTTCCATCGCGATCGGCTTGTGTGAAGGCCACACGCTGCGTGTATCCCGACTCGCCCTTGCCAATGTTTGCCAGCTCAAAAATGCGCTGTTCAATCCGGGTTTGGTTAACGCGCAAGGCGGCCAGCTTTTTGGGTTGGGCATAACTCTGCACAGCGCAGAAAAATAAAATGATGGCAAAGGCTGATTTCATGGTGGGATGAGAATTGTGGTGAGGGTAAAGGTAGTGGATTTGTCCTGACCATGCGTGATGCCGGATTTCGGATTTCGGATTGTCGTGGCCTTTGTTGGCCGGACTTCGTTAAGGCGAGGGGGTTCTTCTTACCATACGCACGAACATTTTACTTGTACTTTACGGGCGTAGGTTTGCGGGTGGAGAACACCCGCAAAGGCCAGGTATGCATTTTGTTATGCTGCGTTGTTTTGATAGTGCGCTATTAAATCCAACTCTTTGGATTTAAGTTGTTGTTCTTCTTCAATGTCAAAGTCGTCTTGAAGTCCAAGCCAAAACTTTGCAGAATTACCAAAGTATTTTGAAAGCCTCAATGCAGTGTCGGCCGTTATTCTCCTGTTGCCTTTAATGATTTCTGAAACCCTTG
>CAZOYJ010000171.1:0-7504 GCA_964583905.1 uncultured Roseivirgaceae bacterium | reverse complement strand
GGAGCGAACCTGATGAACTGATTGAAATTCTGGTGAAAGCCAAAGCTGATGTGAATGCTGCCAATGCAGTGGGCACCACCCCACTGATTACCGCTGCATTTTTCAATAAAGCCCCTCTGATGAAATTGTTGATAGATGCAGGAGCCGATGTAAATCATGCCGATAAGGTAGGTGTTACTGCCATCATGTATGCCGCAGTGAGAGGCAGCATGGATGCTGTTGACTTGTTACTGAACTCAGGCGTTGACGTTAACAAAACCTTTAAATGGTATGATCCCAAGGTAAAAGCTGACATGAAAGATTTTACACTCCTCTCCATGGCAGCTTTAGACAATAACCTTGAACTGGTAAAATACCTCATCGGCAAGGGAGCCAATTGCACGGTTGTTACTCATGGAACTTTCTCCCTCCAGGCTTATGACCCCACCACCGGGAAAAAGTCAGGCGTATGCTTGGTGCAGGTGAGTAATAAATATCCTTTAAACTATGCCACAGAAACCGGCAGCTTAGACCTGGTGAAAGCCATAGTGGAAGGTTGCAACCTGAAAACCTATTCCTTTACCTGGCAGCAGTTTGAAATGAAAAGCCTGACTAAGGGCTGCAAATGGGCCGGAAAATTTTCAAGAGCATCTGACTACGCCAAATATCATAAACTAACTGATATTTATGATTACCTGAGAGCAAATAAGCTTTAGAAGGTAATTCAAAATATCAATATCCAAATCCTCAAAGCCATGAAAACAAAACATCTTACAGCATTCCTTATTCTTGTGCTGGTGGCAGTTTCATCTGCTCTCGTTGCACAAAGCACCATCAAAGAATTCGTTGAAAAAACCGGGAAAGAGAAAATCAAGAAGAGCGTTATTGTTACACAGTCACCTGTTACTGCAGGAGGCTTTTCTGATGGCCATGGACGAAATCCGGTACTCACAAACACCTCGCAGATACCCGACACTATGGCATTGGTTTCGTTCTATATCAATGACTTCGGAACGACTGAGCACATTAAGAATATTTCTATTTCCAACTACTGGATAACGCCTGAGGGAGGCAATCTGGTGGCTACACAAATTGAAGCGAGAACGATTAATGCGCTCAAAGCAAGTTTTCTGAAAGAGGGGATTGTTTTGCTCACTCCACAGGAATACCTCAATACACCGGCTAAGCGAGATTATTACTACAACAAATTTGTTCCAAAGGTGAGTAAACTTGGAAAGTTCCTAGGTGATGTTGAAACGAAAAAAGTAGACACCCAGGTGTCAGCAAACTATTATCGTCCTTTTGATATTGCCGTTGCCTATGACGTGCTCAGGGCAGAATCGCTAATCGATGACCTTGGTAAAAACATAGGTGTGAAGGGAATGGTGACCGTTGCCGTGTACCTTCAGACTGACAAGAGAAACATTAACCTACAGAGTGTAAGAATGGCAATAAATGGGCCTAATCCAATTCCTAAAGAAGATAAGAAGTATGTTGCACAGAACATGGGCAACGGATATTACTATGGTCAGATATATTCGGACTGTCACTATGACTTTGCCAAACTCGTGGAGATTGGAGAATATGAAAATGTAAAAACTGTAAGCAAAAAGTCGACCTTCTCGGTTAGCGGTGGCAGTACGGTTCACAAAACTCAATCTGCCGAAATCGTTCTGGATTTGACCGGTATGGAAACTTTAGTGGAAGTTTTGGCTGAGAAGAGTTTCGAAACGATGCGCGATGCCATTGAAAAAGCTGTTCCTAAGTATAGAAAGTAAGCTTTAGTCTGTTAGTTGGCAAACCTCAAAGCAAAGGTCTTCCTCTCCGTCAGGCTTTGAGAAACTAACCGAGAGGCGCCCTCCCCGAAAGGGGAGGGTTTTTTTAAAAATGACCATCCGGAAAGTCACCTACCCGCCAATCAAATTTTAACATTATCCATTCGTTAAAATGGTAATTCGTCATTCGTATATCGTAATTTGCCACGATGAGTTTTGTGTTTCCGGCATTTCTGTGGGCATTAACAGCCCTGTCAGTACCCATCATTGTCCACCTGTTTAATTTCAGGAAGACGCAGAAAATCTATTTTTCCAGTAACCGTTTTCTCCGGCAGGTGCAGGAGGCCACTTCGGCCAAGCGCAGGCTTAAACATTATCTCATTCTTGCTTCACGGCTTTTGTTTCTTCTGTTTCTCATTTTAGCCTTTGCTCAACCCTTTATTCCGGCAAGCGAACAGGTTTCGGCACGACAGAATATTATTCTTTACCTCGACAATTCGCTGAGTATGTCGGTACCGGTAGAAGAAAAAACGCGGGCATTGGATGCCGGCATCCAAATTGCTGCTCAGGTGGTGGATATTTTCCAACCCGACACCCGGTTTCAGCTTATCACCAACGATTTTGCCCCGTTCTCCAATACCTATAAAACAAAAGCCGAAGTAAGTGATCTGCTCACCCAGGTGAGGCTTTCGCCCGTAAGCCGGACCTTTAAAGAAGTGAAAGAACGGATTGACCTGACCAACCGGTCGGCCAGACAGGATGAAATTTTCTGGATTTCGGATTTTCAAAAGTCGACCATCGGCAATCTTGAACCGGCCTTGTTGGACAGCACACAACGGTTACACCTTGTTCCGTTACCGTTACAACCGCTCGCCAATATTTTTGTGGATACAGCCTACCTGGAAAACCCCTTTGTGGTAGGCGGTGAGAAAAACACCCTCCATGTAAAACTTCGAAACGATGGTGCCCGGGCCGTTGAACAGTTGCTGGTAAAATTATCGGTAGACGGCATCCAAACCGGCACTAGCTCTGTAAGCATTCCCGCTAAGGGCGCCATGTCAACTTCCTTTGATTTGGTTTCGGTAAATCTACGAATCAGCAAAGCGGTGATTAGTTTTAACGATTACCCGGTAAGTTTTGATAATGAATTTAACCTGGCGCTTAATTTTTCAGAAAAGGTGAGAGTAGTGGAAATTAAAAACACCACCACAGCCACCGCTATTGAAAGGGTTTTTGGCAACAAAGAATTGTTTGGCTTTCGTTCATTTGATGCACGAAACGTAAACTATGCCGCCTTTGAAGAAACCGATCTGATTGTGGTAAATGGATTGGACCGGTTGGATGCTTCGCTGGTGCAAGCCTTGCGCAGGTATGTATTGCAGGGTGGCGCCCTACTGGTTGTTCCATCTGCCACACCCGATGTTACTTCGTACCGGAGTTTGTTGGCCATTCAAACGTTAACCCTGGCTGGCGAAGGGCCGCTAACCGAACTCGATCATCCCGATTTTATCAACCCTTTTTTTGAAAATGTGTTTGAAGAGCGCTCCACGCGGTTGGTCTTGCCGAGAGCAAAGCCGGTTCTCCAATGGGGGGCAGATCGTTCTGCCCTGCTGAAATTTAAAGACGACAAACCGTTTCTTTCGCAATTCAATCAAACCGGAAAACTGTTTTTATTGGCATCACCACTGCAGGACGGGTATAATGAACTTCAACATAATTTTCTGTTTCTGCCGGTCATGTACCGCATGGCAACTTCAGCCAAAAAAGCCGACTGGAAACCATATTACAGCCTGAACGAAACACTAATCACCATGCGGGTAGACAGCCTGTCGGGCGAGCAGCCGTTGCGGTTAATCGGCCAGCAGGAAATCATTCCGGTACAGCGAAAACTATCCGACAGGATTTTGCTTGAATTGCCGCGGCACGCCATGCAAGCCGGATTTTATCATGCCGTTATTGGCCGCGACACCATTGGTTTGTTTGCGTTTAACCTCAGCAGTCGCGAATCCCTCCTCGAACAATGGCTGGGTGAAGCCGTAAAAAACCAGTTGGGCGGCAGTGCGAATATTACGCTTTTCGAAGGAAACAGTTCCGAAACTTTCAGCAGCGAAATAAAAGCAAGATATTTGGGCAAGCCATTGTGGAAGTACGCCCTCATACTGGCGCTTTTCTTCCTGTTGGTGGAGATACTTTTAATTCGATTTTTAAAGTAAATGTTTATGAAATCAATAACGGTAAATGTTCCTGAAAACCTTAGTGAACCAGAGCTAAGGATAATACTTGCCGGAGAATTATATGAGCGAGAGAAGCTTTCGTTAGGTCAGGCTGCTGAATTGGCAGGCTTAACCAAAAGGGCTTTTATTGAAATTATGGGCAAGTATGGTTTTTCAATTTTCAGTGATTCAGTTGATGATTTGCTTTCCGATATAGAAAATGCGTGAAGTAGTTATTGTCGATACGAGTTGCCTTATTTTACTTAATAAAATTAACTCACTGGATATATTAAAATCTTTATACAGTCGGGTTGTAATAACAGCTGAGGTCAATTCTGAATACAATCAAACAATCCCTGCGTTTATCAATCTAAAGGAAGTTCAAGATTCCGCCCTCCAACAGACACTCGAACAAATGCTGGGCAAGGGTGAATCGAGCCTGATTGCGTTAGCCTACCAATTCAAAGATTCTTTACTTGTACTGGATGATAGGAAAGCCCGGAAAATTGCAAAGTCATTAGGCTTTGATGTTACAGGTACATTGGGTATACTGGTTAAAGCAAAGCAATCTGGAATAATTAGCCGGATTAAACCATTTTTGGATAAATTATCCCAAACTGATTTTAGGATTTCTGATAAAGTAATCGCCAGGATTTTAGAAATTGCCGGAGAAAACTAACCATTGATGAAAATACTCATCCAGTCTGCCAAAATACTCGATCCCAACTCCCCCTTTCATAAAAAAGTAAAAAACGTTCTCCTGCAGAACGGGCGCATCACCGAAATAGGCGATAAAAATTACCAGGCCGACAAGGTGATTAAAGCCGAAGGCATGTTGCTCACACCAGGCTGGTTCGACCTGGGCACATTCGTGGGCGACCCCGGTTTGGAACAGAAGGAAGACTTAGACTCCCTTTCAAAAACGGCTGCGGCTGGTGGGTTTACCGAACTGGCCGTACTGCCCAATACCGTGCCCTGCATCCAAACCAAAAACGACATCAACTACCTTACCCGCGGCAACGATACCTGGTTGGTTCAAATTCACCCGATGGCCGCTGTAACCCGCGATAACAAAGGTGAGGAGTTAACCGAAATGATCGACCTGCACGAGGCGGGAGCCGTTGCGTTTACCGATGGACTGAAAACCATCTGGCATACCGATATTTTTCTCAAGTCGCTGCAATACCTGCAAAAGTTTAATGGCGTGTTGATTGATCATCCCGAAGACATCTGGCTGAACATGTTCGGGCAAATGAACGAAGGTGTGCAAAGTACCTTGCTGGGATTGAAAGGCATGCCGCGCATTGCCGAAGAAGTAGCCATCCACCGAAACATTAACCTGTTGAAGTATGCGGGGGGCAAACTGCACATCAGTCGGTTATCCTCTGCTCGGTCGGTGGCCCTGATCAGAGGTGTAAAGAACAAACTTAACCTCACGTGCGACATTACCGCCTATCAGCCATTGCTGGATGACAGCATGCTGAAGACCTTTGACACCAATTATAAAGTAAATCCACCCCTGCGCGAGAAGCGCGACAAGAATGTATTGATAAAGGGATTGCTGGATGGCACCATCGATGTAATTTGCTCAGGCCATGTACCGCAGGATGCCGAGAGTAAACAAGTGGAGTTTGATCATGCCGAGCCGGGCATCATCAACCTCCAGACTTTCGCGGCTAATCTGGTAACGCTTTCAAAGCATGTGGAATGGCCAACGTTGCTGGAGAAAGTAACCGGTGGACCGCGTAAGGTACTGGGCCTTGAGGTGCCGGTAATTGATACCGATACCAAAGCCAATCTTACCTTATTTGATCCTGCCCGCACCTGGACCTTCGATGAGAAAACAAATCTTAGCAAGTCGAAAAATTCGCCCTGGCTTGGTCAAACCCTTACAGGTAAGGTGGTGGCAGTTTTTAATAACGGGAAATATAAATTCGATGATTAATATGTATTTTTAGGTATGAAAACATTTGCTGAAATAGTTAACAAAGTAAGAAAGCTTGATGATGATCAGTTGCTTGAACTGGAATGGGTAATTAAAACCCAACTGATCCAAAAAAAGAGAAAATCCATCCGTAAGAATTATCAGCAGGCTAAAGCGGAACACAAAGCCAAAAAACTCACGTTTAGTGGTAACCTGAGCACGTTAAAGGAAATGCTGTAATGCATGGTGCAAGTCGCTTATTCCAGCAGTTTTAAAAGAGCATATCGCAGGCGTGTAAAGGGAATTGATCTGCTCGAAAAAAAATTCAATAACCGTCTTAAGGTCTTTATTTCATCCAATATTAAAAACTCATAAACTCAGTGGGGAGTTGGCCGATTTGTGGAGTTTTAGTGTGGATTATGAGTTGCGTGTGGTTTTTTATTTTGCTGCATCAAAAAAAGTCGTTTTTGTGGATATCGGTTCACACGATGAGGTTTACTAACTATGATTCGAACACTCGCAGGTATTAGTGCCCGGTGGGGTATTATCGCAGCTATTCTTTCCATCGGCTCCATGATCGCTATGTATTACCTGGGCCGGCATCCGTTGATGGTGGCGCCTTTTATGGATTTCAGAATTTTTCTCTATGGAATTTTCATTTTCCTGGCATTAAAAGAATACCGCGATTACCATCAAAGTGGTGCGTTGTATTTCTGGCAAGGTATGGCAGGAAGTTTTGTGCTGGTGGCCACCGCGGCTGTACTGGGCTCCATCCTGTTACGGATTTTTGGCGCACTGGAGCCTGACTTTATTCCTTCTTATGTATCCGGCATGACTGAGTACCTGCAGGGATTTCCGGAAGAGGACATCCAACGCATTGGAAAAGAAGCTTATGAGCGTAATTTGAACGACCTACCCTCGACCAATATCGCACAAATGGCCGTACTCTATATGGTACAGAGTTTTGCCATTGGTTTGTTTGTGAGTATAATTTTATCTGTCATCCTAAGAAAACAACCAAAACCCGAATAATATGGAAGAGAACATTACCCCTGCACCCACTTTGTTAAATCATGCCCTGCGTTGGGGACTGATAACCGCTGCTGTTAGCATAATTGTAACTATGTTGATGTATGCTATCGACTATGCACTGATGATCCAGTTGAAGATGCTGTTTATTTCACTGGCCATTTATTTAGGCATAACCATTTATGGTGGTATCGACTACCGTAAAGCTGTAGGGGGATTTCTCGCCTATGGCAAAGCCTGGCAACATGGATTTCTCATTCTGGTTATTTCCGGATTTATCGCCACCGTATTCAGCATACTTCTTTACACGGTTATTGATCCAGATCTGCCGGCCAACCTGGTGGACGCTTCCATTGAAAATACCCGCGAGATTATGGAAAAGTTTGGCGCCCCTCCGGATTCTATTGATGAAGCACTTGAAAAAGCAAGAGCATCTACCGAAGATCGCTTTACCATTAAAGGAATTTTGTTAGGCTATGTTCAAATTGCTATCTTTTCAGCCATAATGGCGCTGATTTCTGCCTTGTTTGTGCGGAAGAATCAGCCCGAAATGGTATAAATGAACAATCTTGATATTTCCGTAG
>CAZOYJ010000170.1:0-7543 GCA_964583905.1 uncultured Roseivirgaceae bacterium | reverse complement strand
CTGGATGTAGAGTTGCTTATGCTCCTTATCCGTCTCATAGCGTTTGAACAACTCTTCCAGAACATCGGCATACAGATCAAAAATTCTTTCATCGGATGAAATGCCTTTGAAAAGTTGAACAAAGTCTTGGTTGACTTGATCTGCTGCAAGTCGCTCCGAACAACCATTGGCGCAGTGGTAATACGAGTAGCGTTTACCAAGCTTTCCACGCGAAGAACTTCCGGTAAGCGTTGCTCCGCACTGCGAGCATTGCAGGAGACCCCGAAGCGGAAAAAGATCGTTGGTCTTGATCTTTGTTGTGGTTTTTGGTTTACGTCCGTTGATGATTTCCTGGACATGCCAGAATGTATGTTCATCAATGATGGGTTCATGAAGGCCTTTTACAATTTCTTCCGGCTCATCGGTCGTGGCTTGCACAAATATCTTTCCCATGTAAACTGGGTTGTGAACGAGCGTATTAAAGTTACTTCGGCTACACTTCAATCCAAGGCGATTCACTTTTCTGCGAACCTCTTCAATCTTGAGAACACCCAGTGACAGGTCTCTGAAAGCTTGCGAAATAAGTACCGCATTTTTATCGGGAACGATTATCGGTTTATTATTTTCATCACGTGTGTTTTTGTAACCAATTGGTGCCGTGGATACCCAACGCCCGCTTTTTTTAGCCCTTCGCATTCCGCGCGTAGTGTTCATCGAGCGTCTGTCGTTCTCTACTTCAGGTGTTGCCACATAAATGGCAAGCATGATTTTGGATTCAGGCACATTGAGATCAAGCGGTTGTTCAATTGCACAGGTTTCGACTGCCATTTTCTTAAACTCATCAATGAGGTAGTAGCTGTCGCGGATGTTACGCGAGAACCGGTCCCATTTGACAAAGATCACTTGGTCAATGTCGTGTTTGTTTTTCTTGACGTATTCCCTTAGTTCAGTCAGCGAAGGGCGGTTCAAGGTCTTGGCAGAATGGTCCTCCCGGTAAATAGCAACGGGCTCAATACTGTTTCGTTCACAATGTCTGATTAACCTTTCTTCCTGGTCACCGAGGCTATAACCTTTCTCAGCTTGTTCATCAGTCGATACGCGGATGTAGAGGATCCCTTTCTTCTTCATGACGATTTTTTTTATGGTATTCATATTCAATCTCTGCCAGAAGATACAAAAAATCCCTGATGCGTTCAACTTGTTTGTCGGTAAAGTACAATCCGTTCTTCTTTAATTTTTTCTGACAGTATTCGATGGAAAGTTTCTTTTCAGCAAACCGTTCTGCCGCGTTTGGATTGTATTTGTCGATAGTATGAAACTTCTTTCTTGGCATGTCTTGAAGGAAAATTCAACGACAGGAATAGCGCAAATGTTAGGCGTCATCATTCAAATCAACTCAGAACAAGTTCGAACAGATCATTAAATTTCATCAATAGCTTGAATGAAATTGAAGTAAACTTTTTGATACATGATTGATATAAGAAGTTTCCACGTGGAAACATTTTATGAATAACCATGTGAAAAAATGATGTTCAACTAAGCTAAAAAACGTAATGCTAGTCAACGGTGTGGGTCTTGCCTTGCCTTATTGCCTTTCCGTGCGGTTCAAAAACAGAAATATTCTGTTCTCCATTAGTGAAAATTCCGGCAAGAAATGAAATGGGAACAGGAATACTGTATTGTTGCAATAAGATACTCTGCCTTCTGCGGTGAGAAATATTTACCTGGCTTTTGTAAAGCTCAACGATACTCCAATACTTATCTTCAACTGGTAATGATGAGAGTGAAATGCTTCTTGCTTTGAGAACAATAGCAAGTTCGGTGTATTCCTTTACTTTTGATTTATCGGCAATCCCATAAGATGAGGCAATGCGCTCAATAGATTTTCTATTGTGCTTTTTCTTTGCATCCAGTTCATTTCGAACGTGCTGAAGAAATTGTGCCTTTGCAATTACTTTGTCCTTCATCTATTGATATTCTATTCGAAAATAGAATATAGGATAAGTGAAGGTTAAGGATTGTTTATGAGTGTAAATGAATATGAATGATTCTATTATAAAATTAACGATTTTGTGATGGTGTGTGCAGTATAGCTTACATGTAAATGATCTTTACAATGATTGATTTATCAGCAAATAGGTCAAAACTTGCTTTTTCAAATGAAGGCTTATTTCTTAAACCAATAGATTGGTAATTTGAAAATCCAATACCTTCTTCCGGTAGAATCAACCCTTTGTCAATTTTCCCGTTGTTATTTTCATCATGGAGAACATTTACGGCATACTTTCCTTCGGGCAGATCAGTGAAAATAAGTCTCGCTGAACCCTCGTTAATTTCTTTGCGTACTAAACGAAAATAGTTTCTATAATGCTCATCTGGGATAGAACCTTCCTTGTTGTACAGGGCGACCTGAAGAATGCCCTTGGAGTTCCTCAATCCACTTATATCGACAACGAGCGAATACGTATTTTGTGTCCAACGATCTGAAAAGGAGGTGATGATCATTGTTGCTGAAAGAATGAAGAAAATTCTTAATATCGATTTCATTTGATATTCCATTTTCCTTTAATCGTGTCAACTACATAATAAACCAATGGAACCAGGAACACTGTTAAAATCAGCGATGAAAGTAACCCACCAATAATAACCCAAGCTAGTCCATTTTTCCACTCACTGGCTGTACCTTTGGCTAACGCTATCGGTAACATACCAATAACCATTGCCAGGGTTGTCATTAATATGGGACGCATACGCTCTTTCCCGGCAATAATTAAGGCTTCTTTAAAATGCTTTCCAGAGGCTTTTAATTGATTGGCAAAATCCACAATTAGAATCGCATTTTTTGCCACCAGTCCCATGAGCATAATTAATCCAAGCAAAGCAAATAAACTCAGGTTGTTTAGCGTCAGATTTAGCGCCAGGAAAGCCCCAATAGCTGCCACTGGAATAGAAAACAATACCACAAAAGGATAGACGAAACTATCATAAAGTGCTACCATGATCAGATAAATCAAAATAAATGAAATAAGAAGTACTGACCCAAGTGCTCCAAAACTATCATTCTGTCTTTTTATGTCACTACCCCAAGTCATTTGAGTTCCTTCGGGCAATGGATTTTGCTTTATGTAAGCCACCACTTCATCTGCAACTGTTCCGGACGGACGCCCCAGCGCATCTGCTGTTAAAGTGACAGAAGGCTGTCTATCTAATCGTTCCAATAACGAAGGTGAATTATCCTGAATAACTTCTGCAAATTGTGATACTTCAACAGGCAGACCTTGTGGATTGATAATGGTTAGCGAATTAACATCCTCCATATTCTTTCGATTGAAATCATCGAGCCATATCCTCACAGGATATTCCGTACCGTGTTCGGTTAGCGTGGCATCATCGTTTCCTGTTAATGCCGTACGAATACTTTGACCAACGTAAGCGGTGGTAAGTCCTAATCGCTGCATTCGATCCTTATCAGGAATTATCTGGAACTCGGGGCTTCCTTCTTCCACGGAGAGACGAACATTATCTGCACCTGGAATTTTTTCAACCACCGACTTTAATTCACTTCCTAACTTCATTACCTGACTTCCATCGCTTCCGCTTAATGTAATTTCGATCGGAGCCGAACGGGGTACAAGCCCCAATGCAGCCATAGAATAATTGATGGCCGGAAATTCTGACTTCAATGCTTCGCGAATTTCTTTCATGAATTGTTCGGTAGGTTGATAGCCTCGTTCAGTGGCAGGTTTTAACTGGATGGTGAGCTCCGATTTATTAACGGAACCTACTCCCAAACTTCCAATTCCCGAACTTGGTCCGCCCACATTGCTAAAGACTGCCTGTACCTCTGGTTGTGCTGCAATAAAACTTTCTATTTTCTGAGTGACGATATTATTTTCCTGTACCGTGGTAGTTTTGTCAAATTCAAGGTTCATGCGAAACTTTCCTTGATCACCCGTTGCAATCAACTCTTTTCCAATGATGCCTTGTTTCATTATCCCTAACGTGAAAACAAACAACAAGAGAATAATGCCAGTGGTGATAAGTTTGTGATTTAATACCCACTCCAACTGCCTTCCATACCAATCAATAAACCGATTTAACTGATGCTCAAACCAAAGTAAAAACCGATTGAAAAAATTGATTGGTTGTAAATCCTCTGATTTACCGATGCGCGAAGCCATCCACGGTGTTAACGTAAAGCCAACGAGTAGACTTGTTAAAGTAGAGGTGACCACCACTACAGAAAATTGCTTGAGCATGTCTGCAACAAATACCTGTAGAAATAAAATGGGAAGGAATACAACCACGTCCACAAGGGTTATTGACAATGCTGAAAATCCAATTTCCATCCGACCATCCACTGCGGCTACTCGTTTATCCTTTTTCATATCAAGATGTCGCTGTATGTTTTCCAGTACAACCGTTGCATCATCTACCAAAATACCGATGATTAATGACATGGCTAATAAGGTCATTAAGTTGAGTGTGTAACCTAAGAGCCACATCACTGCGAAAGCAGTTACCAGAGAGGTTGGTATAGCCACCAGAACGATAATAGAGTTTCGGAAGCTTCTTAAAAATAGAAGCATCACAATGGATACTAATATGACAGCTAGAGTCAAATCAAATACAACAGAATTCACTGCGGCAATCGTGTTGTCTGTGGAGTCATCGGCTATGGTGAATTTTACATCTGAGGAAGCATACTGCTTTTCAATTGCTTGAAATTTTTCCCGCACCGCTTTGGAAACTTCCACCGCATTCGCATCCCCCTGCTTTTTAAGTAAAAGACCAATCCCATTCACTCCGTTATATCGGCTTACAGATACGATTTCTTTAATTCCATCTGTAATGGAGGCAATGTCTTTTACATATACTGGACTGCCTGGTGTTGGCACGGCTACCTGAACTGCACTAATGTCTTCAATGGATTTAAATTTTCCTGTTAGCCTGACTGGATTGTTAACCAGAGTGGTCTGAACCTTACCTGAAGGAACATCAAGACCAGAACGGTTAATCGCCTCTGTAACTTGATACATGGAGACTTTGTATAATTTCAATTTCTCCTGATCTACCTTAACCTGAATCTCTCTTTCTTCACCGCCTAGTAATGTAATTTCTGCTACCCCTTTTAGTTGCTGAATTTGCGGAAGAAAATCATCTTTCATTTTTTGATAAAATTCAGTTGCAGAAAGTTTGCTGGTTGCGCTGATCTGCATAATAGGTAAATCATTAGGCGAGACTTTGCTCATCACAGGACTTAAAATATCCTGTGGTAAATCCCTCCGGATATTATCAATATAACGTTGCGCATCCTGCATCGTTTGATCCAGATCAGTTCCGTATTTTAAATTGACAATGAGTACCGATGCGTTAGGCAATGATTTGGTTACGATAAAATCAACACCTTCAAGGTTAGATAAAGCGTCCTCAATTTTCCTCGAAACGGAAGTTTCTACTTCGGTAGGGTCTGCACCCGGATAGCCCGTCTTAATAACTACAACGGGTTGATTGAAGTCTGGCATCAACTCATAGCTGAGATTTTTATAGCCTAAAAAACCAGCTAGTATAAACACGCTGAATAAAACAATAATCAGCGAAGGGCGGTTAATAGAAATTTCGGTGATGTTCATAATAATTAATTCTTACTTTCTACAGTAGCACCATCAAAGAGATTGATAAGACCATTCGTGATGACCATTTCACCTTCACGCAATCCGGATTGAATAACAGCGGTGCTTCCTTTTCTATCCGCTATAGTTATGTCGCGAAGCTTGGCCTTTCCCTGTTCAACCACATACACCTGAGGTTTTAAAGTAGAGCCCACGATGGCTGATGCCGGAATGGTAAGTCGCTTTTCATCAAACTTTTCTTCAATCACAATTTTCCCAAACATGCCTGACTTGATTTTCATGTCCTGTGTATTTTTCACCAAGGCTTGAATTGGAAAAGAATTGGCCATGTTACCTTTGCTTCCGATGAGGGAAATTTTTCCTGCAAGTGAAATTGACGGATAGAGGTCGGCAAAAACGTCTACTGTCTGGTTGTTATGAAATATCTCTAATTCATTTTCAGGAACCTGAATGGTAAAACGGAGCGAAGAAATATCGGTGAGTTGCAGCAGGGGTACACCAGGTGCCGCATAGGAACCAGCTTCAATCATTTTAAGCGTTACAATCCCATTGAACGGAGCTGCAACGATTGTTCTGCTAATTTGCTCCAATAATGTACTCCGCTGAACCTGTGCTGATTTTAATGCCAGTTGAGTTTTTTCCAACTGTACCCCCTGGATTGCATCTGACTCAGCAAGAATTGAATAGCGTTTCACATCGGCTTCCAATCCCTCCATTTGAATGGAAATGGATTGAAGTTGTAGATTCAACAAGGCATCATCAATTTTAATGAGCGACTGCCCTTTCTTTACATAGCTGCCCGCATCTACAAATACGCTTACGATTTTACCCTGCACATCTGCACTTACCTTAGTTTCTTTATCGGGTTCGAACAGACCGGTAAAAGATTTTTGAACACCCGTGCGGATATATTTTACAGTATCGGTTCTTACCTCGATAGCCTGTTCTTTGTTGTAGGTATAAATACGGTTTAAAGAAGTTTCTTTATTACTTTTTAAACGCACAGCAATGAGCACAATCAAGGCCAGAGGTATTGCGAAGTACAAAATCTTTTTCATGGTACGTAATTATTTAATAAACAGGTTGCCAGTTGCTTTTTTATGGTCTAAATCCGCTTTCAGATAATCGATCAAAGCTGACACGTGACCTTGTTGAGTTTCTCGTAATGCGTTATCAGCTAGTAGAACATCGGTCAAGGATGCTACTCCCTGCTTTTGCTGAAGAATCGTTTGATCGTAAATGGATTGAGCAAGCTGCACTTGTGCAAGGGTTGTTTCAACAGATCGCTGCGCAATTGATTTTTGCTGGTGAGCCGTTTCAATGTACAGGATGGTTTGATCTGATGTTAAGCCTGCCTGAAGTTCTTTATTCTTAATCTCCAGTTTCTTCTGAGAGATTTTTTGTCTGGTGACGGTTCCATTGAATAGAGGATAGGACAATTGAAGCCCTGCGAAACTTACAGGATAAAACTTTAGAAATTCGTTAGGCGCCTTATCGTATCCAAATCCCGTAACACCATAACTGCCATATAAAGAAATTAATGGAAGTCGTGAGTTTTTGAATGTGCTTAGTTCACTCTGTAAAAGAGCATTCTGCTTTTCAATGATACGCATATCCAAAGTAGCCGCTTGCTCATAAACTTGCGTGGCTGTACTTATAATGGACTCTTCCACTTCAAGGTTTTGAGACAAGGGAATGCCCACTGAAATCTTTAGGGCATTTAGAACCTGCCCATACTTGCTTAAAATCTGCTCACGCTGGTTAGTGAGTTGCTCCACCTGTAATTGAACTTTGGATACATCTGTGCCCTTAGCAAGGAGTTGATCTTTCAGGGCTTGGGTATTCTGCAAGAGCCTTTTGGCATTCGTTAAATTGTCCTCTAAGAATGCCACTTGGTAGCGCAGAATTTGAGCGTTGTAATAAAGGTTTGT
>CAZOYJ010000169.1:1653-7552 GCA_964583905.1 uncultured Roseivirgaceae bacterium | reverse complement strand
TTAGTCCAGTTTTTTCAGGAGCATGTCAATAAAGGGAAACCACTGGTTGCCGTCCGGAGAGTACTCACCCTTCTCCACCCAGGTTTTTTGGTTAGGATCCAGAACGATATCGTACCGGATTTTGGCTTTGGTGGGTGTTTCAAAGCCCCACTCGAAATGATTTTCTTCCAACACCTTGAAGTACGCCTCGGTTTGGTTGCCGTCCATCACATGCGATTTTAATTTATATTCTTTTGTATGAGGATTATAGGAAACAATTGCCAGCGCATTAAAGGTGATTTTGTTATCCAGCGGATTCCGACCGGTTCCTTCAATCAGCAAGATGGTGCCGTCCAGTTTAAACCGGATGTCTTCTTCCTGGTTAACTTTCAACAGGCTGCCGTTCTGCTGTCGGATGTTGGCTTCACCTTTCCATTGACCGGCCATGTACGCCAGTTTTTGCATTTCAAGTTTATGACCTTCGGGTGCGGTTCCCTGTGCCATTACATGGCCAACGTGTTGACCAATGAGAGTAACCAGGATGAGAACTAAATTTTTCATAAGGAATATGGTTTGGGTTGTATTTTAAGGTTGGATGTATTGTTTTAAAGTATTCACGTACGCTTCAAAAGCCTTCAAACCTTTCTTTGTGATTTTACAGGTAGTTAAGGGTTTCTTCCCACGAAAGGATTTTTCTATGCTGATGTACCCGGCTTCGGATAGTTTATCCAGTTGCACACTCAGGTTGCCGGCTGTTGAATTGGTCTTCTCCCGCAGAAACGTAAACTCAGCCGACTCCACACTCATGAGTATGGACATCACTCCGAGCCGAAGTTGGGAATGCAAAAGCGGATCAAGGTCCTGCAGCATTACTTTTCGTGAGTGGTTTTCAGCAAATAACCCGGAACCAGGTAACCCAGTATGATGGCAATGCCGCCAACGAGGTATTGGGTTTGATTGTCGACCAGAAAGGCGAGGATTCCAAAAGCCCAAAAATTAATTCCGCCAAACAACAGCGGCCTGAACCGCAACATGATTCCCGTAAGGAAGGTTGGCATGGCGGTAATGATGAGAATGAGCGGGTTGATGTTGAAATTGATCTTGCTCATGAAAAAAACAACCGGAAGAATGGTTACACCATAGCCAATCCATAACCACATGTTGATCTTATCCAGGTGCGTACTCACGGCAGCTTGCTTATCCTGTCGGCTGCCGTAAATCATGGTGATGATCCAGGCCGGAATGGTTATTGTCCACACAAAATAGGGGTGCGGATAATCCGTGAATTCCATCAGCCCATACATACCAAAATTCACCAACGCAACCGTCCAGCCCCACAATAAAAAGTAAAAGCTGTTGTTGCGCATTTTACCCTGCGCCTGACTGATCATGGTGGTGATTACATCCAGGCTTTGTCGGGGCGATAAATCTTTTTGTTCTGTATTCATGATAACTCTTTTTTAACGCGGTAATAATGAATGCCGGCAAACACCAGTGTAGCCGTTTGTGGGTTCATAACGCTTAATACGTCACAAATATAAAATAGTTTATAAAATAAACCATATTGTATAAAAATATGCCCTTTTATAGCTTTTTGGGCATTTTTACCGCCTGAAATAATCTGCTTGAACGGCCTTAAGATTTCCTTAACTTTCGATCCAGACTGCCAAAAAATCTATTCTATGAAAAGACTGTTTACGCTCCTGTTTCTTGTTCCGACTCTCCTTGCTTTTGCCCAACCCGAAGTTCAACGGCTTGAAAAGCTGAAAGCAGAGGCTTCAGCCGAAGTTGAAAAGTTGGCTGGCCTGGGCCAGCAGATCAATGATATGCTGTTCAGTTTTGCTGAACTGGGTTTCCAGGAATACGAAACATTTACCTACCTCACCAACCTGTTGGAGAAAAACGGATTTAAAATACAAAAAGGAATAGCCGGTGTACCCACCGCATGGATCGCTACCTGGGGATCGGGTAAACCCTATATCGCGTTGGGTTCAGATGTTGATTGCATTCCCAAAGCCTCACAAAAACCGGGTGTGGCGTATCACGACCCGCTGGTAGAAGGTGCACCCGGGCATGGTGAAGGGCATAACTCCGGTCAAGCGGTAAACATCATCGCAGCGCTTGCCTTGAAAAAAATTATGGAGCGTGAAAAAATCTCCGGTACCCTCATGCTGTGGCCGGGTATAGCCGAAGAACTGGTGGGCACGAAAGCGTACTATGTACGTGCTGGTTATTTTAAAGATGTTGACGCCTGCATTTTTACCCATGTGGGAAATAACCTTGGCGTATCGTATGGCGATCCCGGCATGAATGGCCTGATCTCCGTTCGCTTTAACTTCGAAGGCCAGGCTGCTCATGCGGCCGGTGCACCGTGGCGTGGCCGCAGCGCATTGGATGCCGTAGAGTTGATGAATATTGGTTGGAATTTCAGAAGAGAGCATTTGGAATTAACTCAGCGCTCACATTACGTCATTTCTGATGGTGGTGATCAGCCCAATGTGGTGCCTTCCAAAGCTTCGGTGTGGTATTACTTCCGCGAACGCACTTATCCCGACATAAAAAAATTATTCGACACAGGTGTAAAAATAGCAGAAGGAGCTGCAATGATGACCGACACAAAATTTTCGTATGAAATACTTGGCTCTGCATGGCCCGGGCATTTTAACAAGCCGTTGGCAGAAGCGATGTATGAAAACATCCGCAAAGTAGGCTTGCCTCAATGGTCGGCAGCGGATCAGTTGCTTGCTAAAGCCGTTCAACTGGAGATGAAAGCGCCTAAGATAGAAGGCCTCGCGATGAAGTTGGATACACTCGGTTTGCCCAGCCCAACCGGAACGGTTAGCGTTATGGGCCGTCAGCTTATGGCGATGGGGGGAGGCTCAGATGATATTGCCGACATCAGTTGGTCACTGCCGACTATCGTGTTGCGCTATCCGTCCAACATTCCGGGTTTACCCGGTCATCATTGGAGTAACGCCATCACTATGGCAACGCCCATTGCACACAAAGGAATTTTGTATGGCGCAAAAGCAGAAGCCATGACCCTGGTAGATCTTTTATTAAAACCCGAAATCATTCAGAATGCCTGGGAATATTACCGGACGGAACAAACCAAAGACATTCAATACACTCCCCTCGTGGGAGAGAAGGATAACCCGGCTATTTACCTGAACCAGAAAATCATGGAGGATTATAAGCCGAAGTTGAAACCATTCTATTACAATCCAGCCAAATACAAAACGTATCTTGATCAGTTGGGCATTGTTTACCCTACGCTTCGTCCCGATCAGCGCGAAGCCGTTAATAAACTCGAGGAAAAGAAATAATGTTTACAGGAATCATTGAAGCAACCGGGATTATTGAACGCCTCGTTGAAGACCAGACCAACAAGCATTTTCGGATTGCCAGTTCCATCAGTTCCGAACTGAAAGTGGATCAAAGTTTGGCGCACAATGGCGTTTGTTTAACTATAACCAAAGTTTCGGATAAAGCCCATTGGGTAACGGCTGTTGATGAAACATTGAAGAAATCAAGCCTGGGAAGTTGGGCCGAAGGCAGCATCGTTAACCTCGAACGATCCATGCCCGCCAACGGAAGATTTGACGGCCATATCGTGCAAGGCCATGTCGACCAGGTAGGTACGTGTGTACGGGTGGAAGAAGTGGCCGGTAGTTGGCTGTACGATTTTGAGTATGATCCGGCTCTGGGCAATGTTACCGTTGAAAAGGGTTCCATCTGTATTGATGGCGTTAGCCTTACCTGCTTCAATTCCCGCGAAGGCGCTTTCCGGGTAACGATCATACCCTATACCTACGAGCACACCAACTTCAAAACCCTGAAAGTGGGGGATACGGTAAACCTGGAATTTGATATCGTTGGGAAGTATATCAAGCGGATGCTTCAAGGCATGGAATAGGCATTGCCTTACCGGAGAATTTATTTCAGGCTGATGCAACGTTTCCACGAACCCATGCGTCTTTCCTGAAAACCACATCATGAAACAGTTTACCATCCTTCTTTTGTTAGCCTTCAGCGCAACAGCCTTCTCACAACCGGACAAAGAATTCGCTGATCCGTTTACCAAAATTGATGTTTTCGGGCCGTTTGAAGTTGAATTGATTAAAGCGGAAAAAAGTAGCTATACCATCGATTACCGTGGATTTGATTCGGATAACGTCATCCGCGAGGTAAACCGCGGTCAGCTCAAGTTAAAACTTCGCAGCAAACACTATTTTAATGAATGGTCTAACGATTACCCGCGCAGCCGGTACATCCGGGTTAAGGTTTATTATACCGAACTTCAGGAAGTAAGAGCCCAGGCCGGAGCGATTGTTTCTGCAAAGGAAGTGCTGAAATCCAAAAATCTTTCGCTGCATAGCGGAATGGGTGCTGAACTAAACCTGGCAGTCGTTTCGAAAAATTTATTCACCAAAGTTACCATGGGAGCTACCGTGGATCTGGAAGGTCGTGTTGAAAACCTGGATGTAAAAGCCAGCATGGGTGGGGTGTTGAAAGCTTCCCAGCTCGAAAGTAAAACCGCGGTTGTAGATGCCAGTATGGGCGCGGAAGTGGACGTTCGGGCAACCGAAGAAATTGAAGTGAGTGCCGGCTTTGGCGCGTCTGTTAACTATACGGGCGGTCCTACAGTACGGCAAACCAGCAAGAACTTTGGTGCGGAAATACGCGGAAATTAGCAACCGGAAGGGGCTGATTTGGAATCGAATACTGGTAAAGTATAAGCCATTGTAAAAGTTGCTCCGTCATTGCGCCATTCCCTTGTCAATTGCTTCTTTGTTAATTGTCAACTAAACTCAGGAATTAATATTCGTACGTCAGAATAAACTTAAAGTGGCACTAGTATAAAATAAAAGTTTTAGGGTTCTGTAACCTCTATTCTTATTGAGCGTCTAAGTTGTCAACCGCCCTAACCTATTGGCCAATTACCGGCCTTTCGACAGCTTAACCTTAACGCTCCCGTATGATCAAAAACTACATTAAAGTTGCGATCCGGAATATTCTGAAGCACCGGATATTTTCCTTTATCAACATTTTTGGGTTGGCCGTAGCCATGGCGGTTTGCATGGCTATAATGATGCTGGTAGCCGACCAGATGATGTACGACCGGTATAATCCCGATAAGGACCGGATCTACCGCATCACCTCTCGGATGGTTGACCCAAATAACAAACTGGAAGTCGGCAATGTCTACGCTACTGCTTCTTTGCCCATCCGCGATGAATTGCTAAACCACTACACCGGGGTTGAAAAGGCCGTACGCATAATGCGCGGCTTTGGAAATAACTGGATGGAACTCGAACCTGGCTACGATGTGAACGTGCCCATCAGCGGTTACTTTGTAGATGCGGAAATGCTGGAGCTTTTTCATTATGAGCTGGAATATGGTGACGCTCAAACCGCACTGCGCGATCCGTATTCCGTTGTGCTCACTAAAAAAGCGGCTGAGAAATTATTCAAACAGGCTAACCCCGTTGGCGAAACCTTAAAGGTAGGTGATCTTGGCATGTATACCGTTACCGGTGTAATCAAAGACACGGGGAAAAAATCGCATATCGTGGTGGAAGCGTTTGCGAGCATGAGCACGGTTCCTTCACTGGTTGCCGATAAGAAGCTGGAAAAAAGTTTTGACAGTTGGTACAACTTCACCACGGGTTGGGTGTACGTGTTGCTGGAGAAAGATAAATCCGTTGCCGACCTTCAGGTGGCTTTGAATAAAATCCATGAAGATCATTTTACTGAACTCCCCAACCCGGATATTCGGATTGTAAAATACGGTGCGCAACCCATGATGAGCATCACGCCTGGCGAAATGCTCAACAATCCGATCGGCCCGTTTATGCCCTGGATGATTATTTACTTTTTAATGGCGTTGGCCGCGATCGTACTTATTACTTCCTGTTTT
>CAZOYJ010000169.1:0-1643 GCA_964583905.1 uncultured Roseivirgaceae bacterium | reverse complement strand
CAATTTGTCCATTGCCCGGTCGTTGGGTCGTGCCCGCGAAATTGGCGTGCGCAAAGTAACCGGTGCAGCCCGGTGGCAGATCTTCACCCAATTTTTAAACGAATCGGTATTAGTAGCCTTGTTTGCGCTCATCCTCGCGTTTGGTATCCTCCAGTTTCTGAAACCGTTCATGCTCGACCTGGCCTTTGCCCGTGCGTTGCGGTGGGACCTGGAAGGAAATTACGTTGTATACCTTATCTTTTTACTGTTTGCTACCGGTGTAGGCATACTGGCCGGCTTGTTCCCGGCCGGGGTGTTATCCGGATTTCAACCCATCCAGGTATTGAAAAACCTGGGCAACACCCGTCTGATGTCGAAGATGGGGCTCCGCAAAACGTTGCTGGTTATTCAATTCACATTCTCCATGATCTTTATCATCACCGTAATGGTGGTGTATAACCAACTGCAACTCTTTGTGAGTATCGATCATGGCTTTAGCACCGGGAACAAATTAATCATCCGCAAAGGCGATGCCGATAAAGACCGGTTAAAAACGGAGTTGCTCAGGTATCCGGAGATTGAATCGGTAGCGGCCGCCTCACACATCCCGGCAGCCGGCATTGTGTACGGGCATGGTTTCAAAAAAGCCTTGACCGATACCGACTGGACATCCATGAATTACTTTTCGGTAGACGAGGATTATCTGCAAAATATGGATCTCGAATTGGTGGCCGGAAGATTTTTTAACCCGGAAGCCGGTGAATCGAATAGTAACTTTATCGTGATTAACGAAGAAGCCGTACGGACATTCCAGTATGCATCGAACCTGGATGCCCTCGGCCAGGTGATCATCAACCAACCCGATTCTACCGAAAAGGAAATTATCGGTGTAATAAAAAATTATAACCATCAAATGTTTGCCGAACAGTTAGGCCCCCTGGCCCTGATGTATAACCCGAAAGAATACAGTATACTGCAGATCGGATACACCGGAAATTACCTTCAGGCCAGGGAACGGGTTGAGCAGGTGTGGGCCACACTTTACCCAGCGTTAAAATCCGATATCAGCGCTTTCGATGCCGAGATGAATGAACTGTATGATATTGTATTTGGTACCCTGGTAAAAATATTGGGCTTTGTTACGTTTCTGGCGATTGTCATTTCTTGTTTGGGCTTGTTGGGTATGGCTACCTACACGGTGGAAACCCGTAAAAAAGAAATCGCCTTGCGTAAAGTGCTTGGAAGCAGCAACCGTTCGCTTGTACTCATCCTCTCAAAAGGCTACCTGGTGATCCTGCTCCTGGCGATGGCACTCGCCATCCCGGCTGCCTATTTCATTAACGATTTATGGCTGCAGAACTTTGCCTTTCACGTTTCCGTGGATGGATTCACTATTTTGCTCAGTATATTTGTTCTGCTGCTCTTTGGAGGCCTTACCATAGGCTCGCAAACCATCCAGGCCGCATTTGTTAACCCCGTAGAAAATTTAAAAAATGAATAAGCAACCCGGTTGTTGATTTTGTCATCTGAATAGATAGATGAACATATTAACACATTAACACTTGAGTACTTAAACACATTAACACCCTTACATTATGTTCCGAAATTACTTCACCGTTGCCATCCGAAACATTCTGAAACACAAATTTTTCGCTACCATTAAC
>CAZOYJ010000168.1:0-7559 GCA_964583905.1 uncultured Roseivirgaceae bacterium | reverse complement strand
AGAATGGGATTGACTAAGACGGCTACCCGTAATCCATAATCTTGTAATATGCGTTCGGAAGCAAACGTGTCGGCCATGAACGTGAACACAACGATGGTTCCTTCAAACAAGGCCAGGAAATTAGCGAGTTCTTCGGGTTTAAAGCGTTGTGTGGCAACTGTCAGGAATGAATATTCTACGAAATTCAGGGCGACAATAGAGATAACGATGAAAGCAGAAAGGTATAGGAGATACTTGTTTTTGAAGAAACTGAAAATTGGAATTTTGGCATTCTCTTGCTTTTCCTTTTTTAACGACCAGTTTTGTCCTCCAAATTTGGAGGAAAGTGCAATAAACAATGCGGTGAAGATGAAGATACTGACCAGGCTAATCGAATAGAGTGATTCAACCTGATCAATTTCATTATCGCCCGGAAGCAAAGGCAATACGAAGGGGATAGCAAAAAATGAAATCACTGATGCAATCAATGCACCTGGGTCAACGCTGCCCAATAAGCGTTTGGATTGACGGACATTGAACATCCGGTTAAAAGCGCCCCAAAACACGAGTAGAATTACCAGCGTAAACGGAACGATGAGGGTAAATCCATAATAATAGACCGTATTCATATCCGTGAAGAAACGGTCGCCAAACTCAAGTACTGCCGTAAGGGCTGTGATGACAATCAGGCTACCGATGGCTAATGCCTGAAAGGGGATTCTGCGCTGCAAAAAATTATATATAATGGTAGCCATCATACCAAAAGCACCTGCTTTGGCAAAGGCCAGGGGAAGGTCTAGTTGTTCATCAAAATTTACCAGGAAGAGGGTTTGGGCGGCAACCATAAAAGTGGCCAGAAAAGCACCCATGAAAAAACTCATTACCAGAAGAAGCAGAACCCGTCCTTGTTCACCTTCCTGAAGCCCTAGTGCTTTCTGAATCCAACTGCTATTCATGAAACTCAGTTTTTGATTGTTCGAAGAATCATTTTTAACCAGAAATCACCGGCAGCCGAGCAACCCTTCATTCACCAAGAACTCATACACGTATATGCCGTGAATTCGCCTAATCTACCTAAAATTCGGTATTTGAAATAGATATTCCTAATTCATCCCAAAATTTTCGTAATCGCCTACTTATGAATGATTATCTTAAGTAAAGCTTTAATAATTTGATCCAAATTAGTTCACGATGACTTCATATCGGATCAACGCCATGATTGACAGAAATCTAATTCAAGTCATTGCGCGCGGGGAACGAAATGGTTTCTCAAGTTTTTTTTTCAAGGCAGCAGCAATGAACTGTCACCATATCTTAGAAACCGGTAATTATGCTGAAGCGCAGTTTCGTAAATCTTTTTCCAATCCTTACCCACCAGTGCAGCTACCAGCAACATCAGGGTTGAACCGGGCAAATGGAAGTTGGTGATCAGTCCGCGGCAAATCCGGAATGTATATCCCGGGTGGATATAAATAGAGGTATGTCCTGTTAATACCCTAGTATTTGTTTTATCGAATACATTATAAACTGCATTTAATGCTTCCTGTGCGGCTGGCAAGGTTGCTTGCCGATAGGGATCGTTTTGCGCGATGTGAAAGGCGGCATCTTCACCTTGCAGGAGTTTGACGCCATACCAATAGAGACTCTCGAGGGTTCGCAATGCAGTGGTTCCTACCGGCAGTATGAACCGGTCTTCCAGCAACAGGTTTTCAAGGTTTTGTTTGGTAACCACGATTTGCTCTTCGTGCATAATATGATCGAGTGCATTATCGGTTTTTACCGGTTGAAAGGTTCCGGCACTTACGTGAAGGGTTAGAAAATCATGGAGGATGCCTCTTGCCATTAACTGGGCGAACACCTTGTCTGAGAAATGGAGGCCGGCAGTAGGCGCGGCAACAGCGCCTTCCTGTTGTGCGTAAATGGTTTGATAGCGATCGCGATCTGCCTCATTGGCTTTGCGCCTGATATAAGGTGGCAGTGGAGTTTCCCCGATTTGATGGATTACCTCGGCAAAGGATAGGGTTGAAGGAGCCCAACTGAATTCAACCAGGTTTTCCTGTTTGTTCACCAGGTGTGCCGTTAGGGAAATTCCGTTCCCGGATTTGGTTAACCATACAGTATTCTTCCAGCGTTTCAGATTACCAATAGCCACATGCCATACACAACTTGTCGTAGCTTGCATGGTCTTGGCCAATACTACGGAGGGCGACACCGGGTTTAACAAGAAAACCTCAATGAGCGCCCCGGTTTCTTTCAGGAATTGAATCCGTGCCGGGATTACCCGGGTATTGTTAAAAAAAAGGATAGCATTTGAAGGAATAAAGTCAACTATAGACTTGAACAACGTATGATTTATTTCACCCTTCTGGTAAACCAGTAAGTTCGACTCATCGCGGTTCGCTAACGGAAAATGCGCAATCCTATCGGCTGGGAGTTCGTAGAAATAATCCTGGGTCGGAATGGATGTTGACATATCGGGCGGCAAAGATAAGCGGTCATCATTTATTTTTTAATTTCACTGCACGATTTCCCCATGCAGCTACAAGCCAACTTCAGTAAGCGGGTATTCCACTTTAATTTTGATGCGCGTACCTCGCGTGGAAAAATGCGGGATAAAACTTCGTGGTTTATCCGGGTGTGGGATATGCAAAAGCCTGAAGTAGTGGGTATTGGCGAATGTGGCCCCTTACCGGGACTAAGTCCGGATGACCGACCCGATTTTGAAGAACGGTTGGCTGAGTTTATTAGCCAGGTGCCGGATTATGGACCAGACATCATCCGCATTGCGGAATACATCCCGCATGAATTCCCATCTGTCCGTTTTGGAATGGAAACCGCCATGCTCGATCTGGCCAATGGCGGGAGGCGAATCGTTTACGACAACTATTTTCATTCGGGCACGCCCATCCCGATTAACGGCCTGGTGTGGATGGGCGACATGGACCTGATGTTGCAACAGGTTTCTATAAAAATATCCCAGGGATTCAGGTGCATTAAAATCAAAGTGGGCAGCTTGAATTTTGAAAAGGAGTGCGACCTGCTTCATTATATCCGAAGCAAATACTTTCGGGAGAATATCATTATCCGACTGGATGCCAATGGAGCGTTTAAATTGGAGGATGTTGAGTATAAGCTAAAAGAACTTTCAAAGTTCACCATTCACTCTATCGAACAGCCCATTAAACCGGGGCTTCCCGAGATGGAAGAACTTTGCCGTACATCTCCCATACCGATAGCGTTGGATGAAGAACTTATCGGAGTTGATGAGGTAGCCAAAAAAGAAAAACTGCTCGATCGGATTAAACCCGCGTATATCATTTTAAAACCAACCTTGCATGGTGGGTTGCAGGCGTGTGCTGCGTGGATTGAATTGGCGGAACAACGGAACATCGCTTGGTGGATGACTTCAGCATTGGAATCGAACATTGGGCTTAACGCCATCTGCCAGTTTACGGCTAACTATAAAACTCAACTTCACCAGGGGTTGGGCACGGGCCAGTTGTATGAGGATAACATTGAGTCGCCCTTAACGGTAACCAACGGAGAAATTTTCTATCACCAGAAAAAATCCTGGGATTTAACCAACCATCAGGTAAGTAATGAACCTTCGGACGATGTGGATCAATTAAACCGGTAACGTGCCTGGAACCGGATCTCGTTTCTCGAATTTCCTTCAATTAAATCGGCACCACTGCCGATGGTGTCCCGGTCGGTGTAGCGGATATGGGCATACCGCAGCCACACCGTAACCGCTTTGCTTGCCGCGTATTGAACCATCAGGTAACTGCGGATGCCGGTTCCGGAGAGCGCTGGCATCGAATACGCCAGCCATACATCGCGCTCGAACATATATTGCCTGTTGTCAAAATCATCGGTATCGAATAAGGCATAACGAGAGGCTACCGAAAGTTTACCAAAATCGTAGCCAACATCCTGCACCAAAACCATTCCGGAAGTTACCGTGCTATTTATCGAATACGTGCTGAATTGTGCGCGACTTTTCAGCCGGAGTTTTTGCCCCAACCCATAATCGCAATTGATCCAATAGTTCCGTTTTACACCTTCCTGTACAGTATAGAGTTGGCTACCATGGTGTGTAACATTGCGGGTTTTTGATTCTTCGCGTGCCTGGATAAATAACAACACGTGGCGGGCGGGTTGGTAGGTAAACCGGAAAAGAAATTCGTGACCTTCGGAGGGCGCATAGTTGCGAAACCTCAGCCAGGGAAAACGGAACATATCGGTGTACCCGGCCAAGGTGTATTTTCTGCTCCAGCGGTATTTCCAGCCCCAATACAAACCGCGCTCATTTTGTGGTGTGGTACTTTCTGCAAAAGCATTGGCGTACAGACTTTGAAAATCGGGTTGGTAGTTTCTAAGGTGCACAGCAACATCCAACCGGGGCGTGATGCTTCCCAGGATACCGGTTAACATCCCCATTCCGCCCTGCATCGTTTTTCCGGCTTCGGAAAACCAGGTGAAATTTTTCAGATTGCAGTTCAGGTAAAAACCGATGTTGGTCAGTGTGTTTCCGGAAAATGCAAACTGATTGTAAGGCGTTGGATTTCGTTGAATGGGCACATGGTACTGAATCCGATTAAAAAGCAACCCGCCATCCATAGCCTGCTTTTGATAACTCAGGATGAATCCCTGTTGCCTTTCGTTAAGCGATTGTCTTCTGTTTAGTTCGGCTTTGTTTCGGTGCAGCCCGGTTGTTTGAAGTGCAGATGCAAATACCGTTTCGGTTGTATCGTTGGTAAGCGTTGCATCGCGCCAGGCATGGGAGTAAAAGGCTGAGAGGAAAATATGTTTCTGAACTTCATAGGTTGCGGCTACCCCACGCAGGTACCCGGTTTCGTTAATTGAGGTGTACGGCAAAAAACCGATGTTACTTCTGCGAACGGTGGTAATGGTTTCGCCCCCTTTACCAAAACCAAAGTTGCCGCCCAACAGAAGTCCTTGTCCGAATTGCGATTGAAAATCGCCAACGATCAGGTTTTTGAGTTTCCCCTTGTTCAGCACCTGGGCGTGAATAGAAGTATAATCAAATCCGTATTGCCGGGTTTTCGGGTTCCAGGTAATCTGTTCACCGGCATCCTTCTCGGCTGTAAAGCCAATGCTGAAGTCACCGGGTTTGCTGGAGCGAAACCGCAGGTAAAGTTTATCGGCATTGCCAATAAAGCGCTGATTTTCATTTGCCTTTTCGGTAAAACCACGTTTGGTTTCGAGGGTGCGATCATACCGGAGAATGAGATAGTTGTTTCCTTCTGTTAGCATTCGTTTCCAGAGCGATCGGTTGAGGGCTGTTGCAGGGTCATCAACCTTAAAAAAAGGTACCAGGTTATAAATGGTTTGCAAGTCAAATCCAGGGATGGCCTGCAGTTCATACAGCGAAAGAAGCCTCCCGTTTTCTTCGCGGTAGCGTAAAAATTGTTGCACTTGCTCTTCTGTCAGGATATGAAGGAACCTGATTTCTTCTGCCGTAGCCTTGTTGAGGTTAAGCGGATGGGCCAGCAACAGCACCAGGTTTTCGTACAGGTCTTCGTAGTTTAAATCCAGGTCCTGAAAGCCAACGAGTTCATCGGCCAGGCGTTCCAGATCAATTTCCTTTCGGGGAAATTCCTGGGCAACCAAATGGATGCAAACCGGCAACATGAATAGGGACAATGCAACGCTTTTCATTTTTCGTATTGAAAACGTACGGTTGCCTGATGCCCAAAATTCAACAGGACACTGTGTTGAATCGAATAATCCAATACAAAGCGTGTGGTTTTAAACCCCAATCCAAAAAACGATGCTCGCGGATGAATGTTAAAACCCGTACGGGCTGTAAACTTTGAATGAAATACATATTCAGCGCCCAGTTTCCAGGTAGCTTTATAATCAAGGTCTTTATCCAGTTCGGTGGCAATCAATACTGTTTCAACCGGTTTAAATATGAGGCCTGTTGTGAGTCGTGTGGGTAGCCTTTCGTCATCCGTAGAAAGCCGCGGTTGATTCAGGTTGGTGATGTGTGCGCCAATGGCCAGTTGGGGTGTCAGTTCGGCAATGCCTCCTAAGTTAAACGAAAACACTCCTTTGCTTCCAAAACCTTCGGCACGGTACTGAACATAATTTACCTGCGCACCCAGGGCCGCCAATCCCAACTGATTACCATAACCCGCTGTCAAAATGCTTTCGCTGTACAACGCATCGCCAAACCGGAAAATCCCACCGCCAATAACCCCGGTTTTTAATGGGGAAGCTACGGCTACCGCTGTTCGGTTTGCACCCGGCAAAGCCGACCGGACATCGTACGTAAATGCAGCCGTTGGATGATTCACTTTGGCTACACCCGCCATGTTGTTAAACACGCCCCATACATCAAACAAACCGGAGGCACAGTTACCCAGGCCCTGGGCGCGCGCTCCGATGTGTGTTGAAACACTTTGCGCCTGAAGCGCAGTAATTTCAAGGCCGACCAGCAGGAGGCAGTAAAATAACTTCATGGTTGAGGGTCAGTTCATTAATTTAGGGGTTGAGTAATTCCATGTCAACATGCCTAGCCGGATTGTTATAATTTTGATTTTAATTGAAAGAATTTTGTTAGCCCAGCCAACGGAAGAGCATTACGCCAACGGGCAACTACGTTCTTCCGGAGTGATGAAAGATGGATTGAAGCATGGCCGTTGGATGTATTATTTTCCTTCCGGAGAATTAAATGCTACGGAATATTTTAATGCCGGAAAACTGCATGGTGAGGTAACCTACTATTACAAGCATGGCAGTGTTGAAGGAATTGAAACCTGGCAACACGGAATGCTGGAAGACTCGGCTTTTTACTACCACGCCAGCGGCAACCTTTACCGGAAGGGTATGTATAAGAATGGTGTGTACGATGGTGTGTGGAAGTATTTCTACGACAATGGTTTACCTGAACGAATAATTATCTATGCGGAAGGCTCAGCTACCGGCCCGGTAAAGTATTTTAATGAAAAGGGAATTTTGCTGCAGGAAGGTTACTATCAGGAGGGAAAAGAAAATGGCAACTGGAAATTTTACGATGATCAGGGAAACCTTGCGTACTCGGGTTATTACGAGGAAGGTAAACGGGTGGGTGAATGGTTTCGCTACGACCGGCAGGGCAGAAAGCGGGTTTGGAAATATAAGAACTGATTGGCCGGCTTTTTATAGTGTAATGTTCACCTTATCATGCTTCAAAGAGTTGACAATTGACAAAGAACAGTTGACAGTCGCCATGTCAATTGCGATTTGTCAACTGTCAACTAAGGAAAGAATATTTTTTTCACATCAAGAAAGAGTTCTAGTGTTACGGTAAGTTTATTCTAACGTATCCATATTATCATTATCGCGGGAATAGCCTCGCTAATTAGCTCACTATCAAAAAGCAAATGCCAATTATATTTTGGTTTCCTGGATTAAATTGACTATTATGATTTTGATTTCAGTAACTAAACACCCTCCACCATGAAAAAATTACTGCTCATCGCCACAGCATTGACTCTTAGCATTTCAAGCTTTAGTCAAAAGAAAGAAGTTGATTCTAAAATTATCATTGCCGGAAGCTTGAAAAATTATAA
>CAZOYJ010000167.1:0-7643 GCA_964583905.1 uncultured Roseivirgaceae bacterium | reverse complement strand
CCTGTTCACGCAATGTGTCTCAGGGCAAACGCTGACTTTTTTTCAAGATAGCATACCCGTATATTTTAATGAGATTACTTTTGCTGCCAAAAGAACCGACAACCTGTGGGGAATCAATTTATATGGCCCCATTCTCTTAGTTGACCCCCAAACCCGACAGGTATATTCAAATGAGCCCGATACGGCCGGACATTTAAAAGCATTCGGGCAAATCTACTCCGGAGTCTTACCTGACAAAATCAATATAGCCAACACGGCTATCGATTGGGGCGGAAAAAGATGGGCGATGATATTACTACCACTACCACAAAACAAATTTGATAGGGTAAACCTATTGGCGCACGAGTTATTTCATAGAGAACAGCCCACATTGGGATTTGTATTGCATAATGTGGAAAATAATCACCTGGATCAAAAGGATGGTCGGATTTACCTGCGGCTGGAGTTAGAAGCCTTAAAAAAAGCAGTTCAAACTCATCTGGAAAGTGAAATGCTACAACATCTGACCCATGCCCTAACTTTTAGAAAATATCGCCAACTGCTTTACGCTGGTTCGGAAGCCAAAGAAAATATGCTGGAGCTAAACGAAGGAATTGCTGAATTTACCGGCACCATAATCAGCAACCGAGATAAGAACCAAACGGCAGCGCATTTTGAAAACAGCATAAAGGGATTTCTTACCAACCCAACATTTGTCCGTTCATTTGCTTATCACACCATACCTGTTTATGGTTACTTGCTGTATGGCAAGAACAAAAATTGGAATAAGGAGATCACCGCTACAACCAATTTGACACAATACTTTATCAAAGCATTAATGTTAGTATACCCTCTAATCTGAAGATGGCTGCTGAAAGCTTGTCAGATGACTATAATGGCAAGACAATAGTCAATGAAGAAATCATAAGAGAAGAAGAAAAGAAGAAACTAATTTCTCAGTACCAACGCATGTTTATCGAGGAGCCTCACTTTTTGATAAAATTCGAAAAAATGAATATTTCATTTGATCCCAGGAATATAGTGCCCCTTGAAGATAAAGGGAATGTTTATTTGAATATCAGGGTTACGGATTTGTGGGGTATACTCACCGTTACAAAGGGAGCGCTGCTTAGTGCACGTTGGGATAGTATTACAGTAACAAATCCTATTACTACCACCGGTAAAACTATAACGGGTGATGGCTGGACACTTGAATTGAATGCGGGCTATACTATAGTAAGAGAGGAAGACAGCACTAATTACAAACTAATTAGACAATAAATAGCACATGCAACGAAGAGAACATAAAATAACAGGTAAGAGGAAAAGAATTGCTATTCTTTTCTGGATACTATTATCAACAACCCAGATCATGGCTTCTCCTGAGGTTTATGCTTTAGCCGAGGATTCGCCAGTAATAACCCGGGCCAAAGAACTGATTGAAATAATTAATGAAGCCGATTACCACCGTATTGCCCGCTTCATTCAGGAAAATTACTCTGATGATTTTTTAGAGATACCCATTACCATGCATGAAAATTTTATTGCGTTTATCCGGGATGAGACAAAAAAAATAAAGGAATATCAGATTAATGAAATCAGCCTCACGGAAGCAACGATAAAGTACAAATCTGAATTAACAGGAGAGTGGAAGGAGATGAATATTAAAGTGGAAGCGCTTTATCCACACAAAATATCTTCCCTATTTGGCCCCTCACTCGTTTCAACTCCTTCTGAAAGTGAAGAAGGTAAGAAATTCAAAACATTGCGTATAGCTAACAAAGAATTAGATAGCTATATTAAAAATCTGGTGGATAATGAGTATTTCAGTGGGAGTGTACTCATCGGAAGCAAGGGAAAAATTCTTTTTCATGAGGCCTATGGTAAAGCCAGCAAAGAATTTGATATACCCAATCAAAAGAATACAAAGTTCATCATTGGGTCTGTTAACAAAATGCTAACAAGTGTCGCCATACTTCAACTAGTTGAGCAAGGAAAACTTTCACTTAATGATCCGGTAAGCAAGGTTCTGCCAGGTGTGTTAACGGAAGAAGTTTCAAGCCGGATTACTATAGAACATCTACTCACACACAGCTCAGGACTTGGTGATTTCCTTTTTAACAGGGAAATCATGAAAACGTCCAGACTAAATTATAAAGACATAGAAGATTACCTTCCTTGGATAAAAGGTGATACCCTACGTTTTGCACCCGGCACAAAATGGCAATACAGCAATACCGGGTTTTTGCTGCTTGGCGCTATCATTGAAAAAATAACTGACCTATCATACGATGATTACCTAAAACAAAATATATATCAGGTTGCCAACATGCAGGATACCGGATCTCCTGAGTTGGATTACGTAACAACAACAGTTGCTTCAACATATGAAAAGGAATTCAAAGAAGGACAGGTGCTGTTTCGTAATGACCGGTATACACAAGTGGCCAAAGGCACACCGGCAGGTGGCGGAGTGTCTACAACAACTGATCTTTTTAATTTTATCCAATCGCTCATTTCTGACAAGCTCCTGAAAGCGGAAACCAAACAATTGATGATAACCGCAAAGCCGGGCTATAATGCGAAGGACTATGGTTATGGAGTTCAGCTATTTGATGAAAATATTGTTGGCCATACCGGTGGCGGACCCGGTACCTGGTGTTGGGTAGAAGTGAATACCGCCCGTAATCTTACCATTATCGTATTAGGAAATCAGAACAGCGGAACAGGGTCTATTGTCAGAAAGATTCGAACGCTTTATGAATAGATGTGATTATACCATAATGGATTTAAAAAAGCACTGTACTAACTTGATTGGAGGCTTGTAATTAACGAAATGAGAAGTAAGGACACTGGGCCGAGTAATGGATGCCCGTTTCGCTCTTGCTCCACATTCCGATGCGGTATATCCGATTTTTAACCTCATGAAAATTGTCATAGCGGAGCTCATCGGTTACATACAGTACAATCAACATGGTAGCACATAAGCCAATGCTCAAGCCGCCCAGATTTATCAGGCTGAACAACTTTTGCCTGCGTATGCTGCGCAGGATTATGAGAAGATAATTTCTGAACATCCCTCCCTTATTTAGCTTTATTATTTAAATTAACGATGAGCCAATCGGTAGTTTTGGTATTAGTTGTATTGGCCGGATAGATAATTGTTTTATACCCATTTTCCTGGTATAATGAAATTTCAAACATCAGTTTCCAATGATTATTCGTGAATTTTGATTTCCTGATCTGGAATTCCCACCCGCTATCCGGCAACGGAACAACCATTGATTTACTCTCCGTACGTTTATCATCATGCCTTGTAAAATTGGCTGTCCACGATTCAGCATTGTTCCACCATTCTGTCCAGTCCGGCCACGCCATACCCCTCAGCTTTCTTTCACCCAATTTGCGGGAGGCATGAAGGTTGAATGTTTCATGAGCATCAGAAATATACATATCGGCCCAGCCCCCCTTCGGGTGTACCGTCAAATGCTGTATGCCGATGTGAACATATTCTTCAGTTTGCTTCAGAAAAATCGTCACTGTATCGTTAACCGGTATGAAATAAGCATCATCCCATTCTCCGGATGTGAACTGGCCGTTTATCATGACGGGCTTACCCATAGGAATGGGAATTTGAGCTTGCGCATAATAAAGCGTGCCCAGCAGAAAACCGCCTAAGAAGAATTTTGACCAATTCATACCATTTGATTTAACGATGATAGTTTAATAACAGGCTTGTGCAACCATAAACCGGCAGTTTGCATCAATCAAATCTCCGGTGCAGGAGGCAACAGAATTTTGTGGCAAAAACAGGGAAGCTTTATCCTTTAAGACCAACGCATCAAGGTGCCCCATTTTTTTTCTGTCTTTGGTAATCAGATGCATGTGGGTGTGGGAATCATGGTGCGTGAAAATGCCTTTATGATTACGCGAATAGAACCCGATTATCTCCACTTCTTCGTCTTGTATGGTGTAGTTCACCTGGCCGCGGTGCGCATCTGCCGGTGAGTTCACCGGAGTTCCAGCCGGCAGGTTTACGACATGGATATGGGCCGAGAGTGCCGTACCCCGCAGTTTAAACGCAAACGGGCTTGTCTTTTCTGCCGCAAAAATATCGAGGTACTCTTCAAACTGTGTCAAGGTTGTTATGTTGTCTGGTAGTCCAATTACCGACCAATTGGGCACGTTGGCGTACACGAAAAAGGGGGCTTCCACATCGTAACTTTCTTCAACCACCATCACCGAATCGTTTACTACGGTTGAGCGGTAAGCCCTGCCATCAACTACGGTAATTTCACCCGCCAAATACGCCATGGGGCCTAAGCCGTAAAGATTTTCCTTATGCCGGATGGTATCCAGGCTGATGCTTGCCTGCAGTTGCCCCTTCATCATGACCTGATGCATAGCTCCCGAAATCAGCACAGGGGCCTCGTTAGCCGTAATGGCTTGTCCCGGTTGGTTTCGACAGGCGGTGACGATCAGAAGGAGAGCAAATGCGTTGAAAAATTGTACTTTAAGTCTGTAGGTCATTGCTTCAATAGTTTACTCGTAATCCAATGGTTATTCTCCCGGAAAGTATATTCTCAAGATGCAGCCGGTAAAAAGAAAGATAGCAGATCGTAGAACGTTAACTGCATCCAACAGAAAATCAAACTTGCTATCCATTTTTACTTAACCGGTATCCTTATTAGCTGAGATGACACACTTGCTTATTTTCAAGTCTATCACATGTTCGTAAGACCTAGCGGCTTGCCGACAAGGCTAAAGGTCAGTTTTTAATAATTTCAACACGCATAACAATTAGTAAATCAGATCATAAAATCACTCCATCACAAACAGAAATTAGATTTGTTTTGATTACACTTTGCGAAAGCGCGTACCGGGAAAGTGCCAACGCCCTTGAATTTAGGAGGTACAGCGGTAAATGTATAACCCCTATCGGGTAGCAGATGTAAATTGCACATATGTTCAACAATAAGTATTCCTGCTCCGAGAAGAATTATATGTACTGGCCTAATTTTAAGGCCTGTGAAATCAATATTATGAGAATCAATGCCCACCAATTTTGCTCCTTTGTCCCTTCCGTCAGATAGGGATGATGTTCATAGTAATACGGGGTATTCCAGTTTTTGTTCCATCCTGTATGAACCAGTATTGCCTTGTTTTGAATATCCTCACCGTGAAAATATTCCTCACCAATTACCCTCGATGTTTCATAGGGTGCATGAATTGTGAGTGCTTCAAAATCAATAAGATTTTGTAAATCAATTTCTGACCGGTTTCTTTCATAAAATTTTAATTGCCTTTAAAATAGCCATAAGACGTAAAGGGCTTTAAAAAGACGCAGAACTCTGCCTTATTTTATAGAAATATTTATGTGCCCAGCCCTATACTTGATGTACAATAGGTAAAGCAGGAAGTTTTGAATAAATTTTTGCTATGGATTCACCCGGTACTTTGTGGATACCATTTCATTAGGAGTTTGTTTTTGATTACCAGGCATTGAATTTTCTCTAATTCTTATTCCAATTTTGCAACCTATTATAAATGCTTAACGTATTAGAGGTCACCTAAAAGTCCTTTTATAAAGACTTAAGAAGAATGACACCATCATGTGATATCTCAGCACTTTGGCTAGAGCATAAGTCCGGATTAAAGAATTTTATATACAAACGTGTTAAGGACAACGATATTACGAATGATATACTACAAGAAGTTCTGCTGAAGATATATAATTTCTGTCTCACACGCTCGGGCATCAGGAATATGCGTTCGTGGCTGTTTCAGGTAGCCCATAATTGTATTGTCGATCACTACAGGAAGAAGCAGAATACTTCATTCGAATTGGCTGAAATATCGGAACAAGATGAGCAGCTTGGACTACAGGATGCGGCAGGTCTTGTTGTGCCTTTGTTGGGGTTTCTCCCCGAGAAGTACGCCATTCCGCTCAAACTTGCCGACATAGACGACTTGAAGTATGCTGATATCGCGCGTCAATTAGGACTAACCTTGACGGCCACCAAAAGCCGGATATTAAGGGCTCGTCAATTGTTAAGGAATAAATTTCTTACCTGCTGTCACCTAGAACTCGATAAAAACGGAAACCTGATTTCGGCAGCGGCCAAAGAATCATGCGCTCCCCTACAGGAATATTTGCAGGCCCAAACCTTGTCATGCTGCACACCTTCCGTTTAAATGGACATAGTATAGAATAAACTATTTAAATTCTGCATCCTTTCTTATCCACATGCGTCTAGGGATCGACTTATAAAAACCCCGGACTCGGATGAAGAAATTTGACTATTCCTCAATCGGCAGTACGCTGATTGGGCTGATCGGCAAAATTATAGTTACCATTTTACTCGAATTGGCCTGCATCAACGTTATGGCTGATAATAATTCGGAATATCCCTACTTCACGGATAGGCAGCCCGATATTGACGGAATTATTGATAGCGTTTTTTTTCGCGGGCTGCGATTTGACTCATTCAAACAGATTGAACCCTCCATTCTATCGGATGCCGTTGGAAAGACTGAAATATACTTTATATATGACCGCGAAAATGTATACCTGGCAGGAAAAGTATATCAACCAAGCAACACAATCAAAGCAAGTTCAGGAAGGCGGGATGCACAAATCACAATGGATGGCGATTTGATTATGCTGACCATTGATCCGCTCAACAACGGCAATGCCGCTAATTTTTTTGTTATCAATCCTGCAAATGGCATTGCAGATGGTGTGATGACTGGATCCAATTTCGACTACAAATGGGATGGAATATTTAGCTCGGCAACCCGTATCTACGATGATCATTGGACCTTTGAGTTTCAGCTCCCTTTAACATCGATTAATTTTCAAAATAAAAACGAACAAACCTGGGGGATTATGTTTTTGAGGATATACTCCCAATTACAGGAAAAGTCAGTTAACAGAATTACTGATTCCGATAACCCAACCCGGATTGATGATTTCTACAAGTTGCATGGTTTGAAAAATCTGAGACAAAAAGCGACACTACAGGCAATTCCTTATGTTTTTTCATCCACTACTCAGGACCTCCTTGCTGGTAAAAAACATTACAGTTTGAAAGCTGGAGGCGAACTGAAGTATAAGCCCGTTCCTTCCATGAGTATATTGGCTACGTACAATCCGGATTTTGCTCAAATTGAAACGGATGCTGTTATCATTAACGTCAACGATGTTCCTGTTTCCTATCCCGAGCGAAGGCCATTTTTTACTGAGTCAAGCGATCTCTATCCGGGGCTGGCTGTGAACACGAGAAATATTAAGCAAATTGAAACAGGCATTAAGATCAGGCAGGTCGTCAGGAACCTTAAATATGACGCAACCTGGATAAAAGACAACGATCGTAACTATTGGTACCTCGCTAATGCACGATGGACAAACAATAAGAGTTTCCATGCCGAAATTATCAGCGGTATTAAAGACTCACCGTTACGAACGGATTATAATATCACATCAAATTTGCGGGGTTGGGCGTTCAACAGGCGACTCACTTTTTATAACTGGATGGGAACAATTAATCGTGCCGAGGTTGGCAATGAGTTTGAAACTGTAAACTCCATTCAATGGGTATCCAGAACACTACTTACAGGGGTTTGGAGCCATGTCAAATCGGATTTCTACAACCCCAACATTG
>CAZOYJ010000166.1:0-7724 GCA_964583905.1 uncultured Roseivirgaceae bacterium | reverse complement strand
GTTTAGAGTCCTTTACATCCCAAAGCCAAATGCCTGTAAAGTTTGTGTTTTGGACTTTCACATTTTCAATGAGCACTTTATTACGGTAGCGAACGTAAATGCCTCCATGTAGCTTTTTACCATCCCCATCAATGGTAAATCCACTTAGGGTCTGATTACCATCTAGCTGGTTGTGTCCATTTAAACTGATTAGAAATTTATCGGTTGCATATGCTGGCGACCCAGGATAATAATAGAACGAGCTGGCAGCTTTTAAAATGGTCTTATCAACTCCGGCACCCATTACGCTCACGCCTAACGGAACTTCAATAAGCCCGTTCTCAACAAATGTTCCTGCTGAAAGAACAATAATAAACCCTTGATTTGCCGGAACCCTGGAAACTGCATAGCGCAAGGTTCTCCAGGGGTTTGCTGTACTTCCGTCTCCGGCATCATTTCCTGTAATACTCACATGAAATGAATTTGCTGCGGTGATTACCCGGGCTGACTCAGTTGAAACCGCTTGCTTCTCATTCCGAGTTGTTATTTCTTCTTCGTGGCATTGAAAAAGCAATATTGCTAATGCGGGCCACAATAGTATTTTTCTCATTGGTTGAATGTTTAAGTTGAATATTTTTAACACACCTCTTCCCTGACTTGAAGAATGGTTTTTTCTTCTAAGCCTTTCCTTTCGCCTACTTTTCGTGGATTTGTACGCTTTAAAATTTTACCGATAGCCGGACTGGGTACCCGGAAAAATCCACCCCCTTGATCAACATCATTTAAAATTGAGTCTATAGCCCCAATTCGTGAACAATAGTGGTGTTATTGGCTTCCAATTGAAAGTGTGTGAGGTTTAAACACCGTATTAACCCGTTGAGCAGGGCTTAATGGACGATGAACGTTATCTGTTTTTGATGATGCACATCATTACTTATCAAAATCCTGGACATGAAATAGTGCGTCAACTTCTGTTAAATTGATATGAAAAGATGAAATCCTTTACGTCATTATGAGAATTCTTATACTTCATAATCTTTATAAGCAAGCAGGGGGTGAAGATGCTGTTTTTAGGGCCGAACGGGGCTTACTTCGCAGGTATGGGCATGAAGTAGATGAAATTCTTTTTGATAATGCGGATATAAAGACTTTTTACGATACGTGGATCACCGGATTAAAGTTGATTTACAACCCTGACAGTACGCGCAGTATTTCTGATAAAATCAACAGTTTTGAACCTGATATTATACACGTTCATAACTTTCTTCCCTTGATGTCGCCTTCTGTTTTTTTTGTTGCCAGAAAAAGGAAAATTCCTGTAGTACTAACCCTGCATAATTACAGGTTGATTTGCCCCAGTGCAACACTTTATTTTGATGGACAGATATATGAAAAAAGTATCCACTCAATATTTCCATTTGATGCCATCTGGAAAGGAGTGTATCGTAATTCACGTATTCAAACTGCCGCAGTAGCGCTCATGACGCTCATTCATTCTATATTAGGAACGTGGCGAAATAGAGTTGATGCTTACATAACGCTCACCCAGTTTGCAAAGAAAAAAATTCTAAACTCAACGCTTGATATTCCAAAAAATAAACTGATGGTTAAAGCAAATTTTTCGGATGATTATGGAGAAGGGGCGATTAAGCGAAAGAATTATTTTTTGTTCGTGGGCAGGCTTACAGGGGAAAAGGGAATCGAAACGCTCTTAACTGCAGCTAATCTTCATAATTTCAAGTTGGTAATAATAGGGGATGGTCCCTTAAAAGGGTTGGTAGAAAACGCTTGCCTTCTTAATCCCAACATTAGTTATGTTGGATTTCAATCGAAATTGAGCGTCATACATTATCTTAAAGCATGCAAAGCGCTTATTTTTCCTTCCATCTGGTATGAAGGTTTCCCGGTAACCATTGCGGAAGCTTTTTCAACAGGAACTCCCGTTATTGCATCCAATATTGGGAGCATGAGTGAGATCATACAACATGAACAAAACGGGTTGCACTTTAAGGCCGGAGATGAAAAAGATCTCGTAGCTAAAATAGTTCAGTTAGAAGAAGACGAAGAACTCAGAAGAAAGTTATCAAGCCATGCTCGTGAATGTTACCGATGTTCGTTTAGCCCGGAGCATAACTACGATCAGTTAATACACATTTATAAAAAAGTGATAGGCAATAACAGCCGTCAGCTTGACCTGGAGGAGTTTGAGTATACCGGTAAGAACCTTCTAAGAGCCGGCTCGCATCATTAATTCATTTTCACTTCGTGTAAGGATACATTATCGATCCAAAAATTAGAGCGACTCTTAAAGTTTACGCGAGCTTTTGCTGAACTTTTCTCAACAACAAAAAAATACGTGAATGTGTTTCGGGTGGTTCCAATTGAAAAGCATGTATAGCCTGCGAGGGCTTGCCATGGATTGCCAGCCATTAAGGGAACAAATTCTACTAATCCGGGGCCTGCGCTGATAGCAGAAAATGAGAGCCGGTATAAGTTTCCTTTATCCAATGAAAATCCTTCGTGATAAAGTAAAGCTTCTGTTTTGCCAGGTGGAATGTTTACTTTAAGAGAAGGCCCATCCAGGATCTCAATCTTTTCCTGACTAATTGTTATTTCCTCAGGCCATGCTAGCCAGCCATTAATATTGCGCGCCATATTTCCGTTGGCAATCATCTCGTTACCCACAAGTTCAAAACGTTTTTGGTTTACCTTTAATTTAAATATTGACCCACCTTCATATTGAGTAGCTTGTTGCCACTCAGCAAGACTCAACTGGTTTGCCGTGCACCATCCTTCAGGCCTGACCAATTCTGCCACAGCCTGACGGACTTCATGGGCAACAAACCGATTATTTTTGAGAACCCCCAAGTGACGTAAATCGCTTTCCTTCTCAACACTTATATACATACAATGTGTTGCATCATTATCAACTATCCAGTTGTTGCCGATAATTTTAAGTTGTAACTCCCGTTTCGTTCCAAACTCTCCAAGAGTATCCAAACGGATATAGAGTTCGGCTTTTTCCGGATTCGAAATATTCCTACCATTCGAGTATGCAAGATTATTCAGTACAGAGATGCTTTTAGCGTTATGAAGAAATATTCCTGAGCCCGAACAGTTGAAGATGGTGTTCCGTTCAAGTTGAACATGGCTGCTCCGGTCATCTATATAAATTCCATGTGCATATTGGTGCAAGGGAGAGAGGGTTCCGGCCCCGGATCCAATTCCATTAAAAATCAGGTTGCCTTCAATGACATTTCCCTTAAGCGTGTTGTTCCATGTATATATTCCTCCGCCATCGTCTTTGACAATACAAAAATTGCTAATGAGGTTGTCTTTAATTACGGTGTTACCGGTGCGGAAGTCAATCGCTGAATAACCGGTACTATCAATGGTGTTGTTTTGAAATACATTATTACCGGGCTGCGGTATATCAGCAGTTATATAGAGGGCAATGTAGTTGCCATTACCGCTTTGGCCACGGCCTGGTTGCAAACCTGTATGACAAATTTGGTTCTTTATAAATAAACTATTGGTGTTATTGTGCCATTGAATACCATTATTATTGGAGCCGGAAATACAGGAATTATAAACCCGGATATTTTTACAGGAATGAATCTCCATTCCATTTTTACCGGAATTAACAATATTAATTCCATTCAAATGGATATTCGAACTATTTAGTATTCGCAAACCCACTATCCTGTTGTCTGTAAAAGTCAAGTTCTCAATGGTTACATTATGTATACCATCAGCAGTCAATCCAACAGCACGTATTCCGGCTTCTATTAAATATTGACCTGGTTTTGTTCGGGGATTTAAATACACATACAGCATTTTCGTTGAAGGATCGAAATACCACTCTCCCTGTTGATCAAGAGTTGAAATATGTTTCTGGATGAAATACCCAAAACCATTTTGAAGCAAATAGGAGGCCGGGTCGTTGAAATGAAATGTTTTGTTTATGTATTGATTAACCGTAAGGTTGTCAAATGTCCATCGGCTGCTGCGCACTACTACTTCTGCTTTATTCCAATAGTCATCTGTGAAGTTTAAGGTAGTATCAGGCAAATACAGTTGACTTTGAGATGCGCCAGAAATGGTTAGTACTCTGTTGTTAGGGTGTCTGCCAAGGGGTTGTGGCGAGCCATCGATAAATAAATTACCCGGTTCGGCAACACATCCTTCGCAATCTGCAACCCAAATGTTCTTTCGGAAATACTTCCATTTATTGATTGCGATTGATCCGCTTACAATAGGGTTGGAACCGGAGCCATAAGAACCTACATAAATTCCTGAAGTAGTAATGTCTATCCTGCCATAAAAAATACTTCCGTTTTCTAACAGAATAGAATCACCCGACTTAAGCAACGTCATTTGTTGCCCCAACTTTTCCAGGGTACGCCAGGGCGCAGCCTTGTATTTTCCGCTGTTGGCATCGCTTCCGTTTTCAGAGAGGTAATACGTTGTGGCCAACACTTCTTGACCATAGGAGTACAACAAGGAGGTTAGAAAGATCAGAAAAATCTGCTGTAAAATATTCATCAATCCTATTGGGTTATGATTTCTTTCGCTTTATAATAACGCAGAAATATTTTGCTTCAACCTTTTTAGCATGGCATTCACGGTTAACAGCAAGAAGTATGAGTTGGTGAATAAATAGCGCTTCCACAAACGCCCTGGCTCAGCGTAAAGCCGATACGCCCACTCAAGAGACAAATCCCGCATCCATTTCGGTAATCTTTTTTCTACACCTGCATAGGTATTGAATGCCTGGCCAACGCCCAGCAAACAAGTTCCAAGTACTTCTTTATTTTCAGCCATCCATTTTTCCTGTTTGGGGCATCCCAAAGAAACAAACACCAAATCAGGAGAGGCTTTCTTAATGGTGTCGAGCATGGTTGCATGCTCTTCGTTTGAGAGTTTTCTGAAGGGAGGTGAGTAGCTGCCGCTTATTCTCAGCGCTGGAAATTCTCTTCTTATCTTCTTACCAATGGTCTCCAGCATTTCATTTGTATTACCGATAAAGAAGACGGATTTGTCTGAGGTTTCAGCTTGTTTTAGTATGTCGGGAAAAGTATCCATTCCACAAATTCGATCTTGATTTACGCGGTTAAAGTACTTTATAAAAAGCGATATGGGTTTTCCATCAGGTGCTACCAAATTGGCATTATTCACCACTTTTTGAAAGTTGCTGTCTCTATATCCTTCCATGACCATATGAACGTTAGCGAAACATATGTATGAAGGAACTTTGTAGTGCACCAGGAAGAATATTTCATTGATAAATTCATGATAACTGCCTACTGAGATTGCAGAACCTAGAACTGCTTTTCGCTTCATCCTGGTTGAAGGCAATAAATTTACGGGAATCGTATTAGTAAGCATTCTTTTCACCTTTCACCATATTCCATACAGTAAGGAAAATGATTTTGATATCCAGCGTCAGGCTCCAGTTTTCAATGTACTGAACATCGTATTGCACACGCTTTTGCATGAGCCCCACTTGTTTTGTTTCGCCACGAAAACCGTTTACCTGTGCAAAACCAGTAATGCCAGGCGTAACAAAATGCCTTACTTTATAATTACTAATCGTTTTAGAATACTCTTCCAGTTGACTGATCATATTCGGACGAGGCCCCACAACAGACATATTACCAAGCAGCACATTGAAAAATTGTGGTAATTCATCGAGGTTACTCTTGCGAAGGAAACGGCCCACTCGTGTGATGCGCGAATCATTTTTAGTAGCTTGAGTCTCCGCTGTTTTATTCACATGCATGGTTCTCAGTTTGTAGCAATCAAATAGTTTGTTCTTCTTGCCTGGTCGCAGTTGTTTGAAAAATATTGGCCCGGGCGAGTCAAGTTTAATGGCGAGGGCCAGTATGGGCAGAATAAAAGGAAACAGCAATACGATTACGCCCAGGGAGAAGCCTATATCAAAAAGCCTTTTCAGGATGGCGTTGGCGGAAATTCCAAGCGGTTCTTTGCGTGCAGTAAGAACGGGAACAGAGTTGATAAGAAATACATTTCCATTGTCGTGTTGAAGTCCGCTAAAATCAGGGGCGATTCTGAAGTAGATAAAATTATCATCCGCAAACCTGGAGATATCATGAAGCAAGTCCTGATAGGTGGTAGGTAATGCAAAATAGATTTCACCTATACCATGCTCACGACAAAAAGTTTTAATGGCGGATGCGTCCAATGATCCTATAATTCTTTCTTGTACTTGCTCAGGATGTTTTGAGCCGTTTTCAAAGAAACCTTCAAACTGATAGCCGGCTGATTGATTTGCAACAAAGTACTGATAAAGTGCTGTACCTGAGCCTGTTGCACCAAGAATTACAACTTTACGCTGACCAAACCCTGTAAATTGATAGTACTTTGACACCAGTTTATAGATGACCCGAAATCCGATGATAAAAATCATTGAAAGCACATACGTATAGAATAGAAATTCAGGGGCTATGCTATAGATGTGCGTAGTAAGCAAGATCGTTTCGATGATGATGAAGTGGATCAGGAAGGTGCTGGCCAAATTAACCCGAATACTTCGCGTGATGCTGGTGGTTTCGAGTCGGTAAATTTTGTTGAAGAAGCCAGCGATGATCCAAATCAGCCCGAATGTGAGAAAGAAGGATGAGAACTGAGCACTTGAAAGAGTGTTTGCTTTCCCTAAGCTTCTCGTTACAATAAACGCAAGGTTAATCAGCCAAAAATCGATGATGAAAATCATCGCTTTAATAACACGAGAATAATATTGCCCTTTCATACTTTACGGATTAACACACTTCAAATGTCGATAATCTCATCACCGTAAGTCGTGATGCGAATCATGGAAGTACAAAATCCTTTTGGTTGATTTGAAGAGTGATAGGTGGGATATTGCTTCTTAATTAATCAGGAAATAACAATGAAAAATACGAGTAATGGGAAAGTGGCATTGATATCAGGAATTACCGGGCAGGATGGATCTTATTTAGCAGAATTGCTTTTAGAGAAAGGATATAGAGTGCATGGTATTAAGAGAAGAAGTTCATCGTTGAATACGGAACGAATCGATCATCTCTACCAGGATCAACATGAGCACGATATCAACTTCAAATTGCACTACGGTGATTTAACAGATGCTACCAATTTGATTCGCATCATACAGGAAGTTCAGCCCGATGAGATTTATAACCTCGGAGCGATGTCGCATGTAAAAGTAAGTTTTGATGTTCCGGAGTACACAGCAGATGCCGATGGCGTAGGTACACTGAGAATATTGGAGGCTGTGAGAATTCTGAACCTGGTAAAGAAAACAAAAATCTACCAGGCATCTTCGTCCGAATTGTATGGATTGGTTCAGGAAGTACCGCAACGTGAAACCACGCCTTTTTATCCACGCTCGCCTTATGCTGTTGCCAAACTATATGCTTTTTGGATTACAGTAAACTATCGGGAAGCCTATGGCATGTTTGCCTGCAACGGAATTTTATTCAATCATGAATCACCCAGAAGAGGAGAGACTTTTGTTACACGAAAAATTACACGCGGTGCAGCCCGCATTGCATTGGGCATGCAGGATAAGCTATACCTGGGCAACCTCAATGCCAGGCGCGACTGGGGCCATGCAAAAGATTATGTGGAGGCTATGTGGCTGATGTTGCAGCAGGATGTACCGGAAGATTTTGTTATCGCAACGGGCATAACTACTACCGTTCGTGATTTTGTAGTGATGGCATTTGCTGAAGCGGATATTA
>CAZOYJ010000165.1:2591-7746 GCA_964583905.1 uncultured Roseivirgaceae bacterium | reverse complement strand
GATTTGCGTGCAATCTTATCGATCTCGTCAATGTATACGATGCCGCGTTCGGCAGCTTCTACATTATAATCGGCAGCCTGTAGCAGGCGGGTGAGGATGCTTTCCACATCTTCGCCAACATAGCCGGCCTCGGTTAATACCGTGGCATCGGCAATACAAAAGGGTACCTGAAGAAGTTTAGCAAGTGTACGGGCCAGGTAAGTTTTTCCGGTACCGGTTTCACCCACCATAATGATGTTTGATTTTTCGATGGTGATATCGGTGTCAACCTTGCGTTGCATCAGTCGCTTGTAATGATTGTACACTGCTACCGACATTACCTTTTTGGCATCATCCTGCCCGATGACGTACTCATCCAGAAACTTTTTTATTTCCTGGGGTTTCAGCAACTTAAAATTTGGTGTTACGCCCGAATCGCTTTTGCTTTTCTTTTCTTCCAGCAGGATTTGGTTGGCTTGCGTAACACATTTATCGCAAATATGGGCATGGATACCTGAAATCATCAGGTCCACATCCTTCTTGTTTCTTCCGCAAAATGAACAGGTTACTTCAGCCATAATTAATTAGTCAATGGTTCAATTAGCCAATTGTGCCAATGGAGAGCAAAGTTACCATTTAATTGGTAGATTGGCACATCGGTAAATTGACTTAAATTATTTCTTCCTCTCCAAGACCTCATCAATCAGCCCGTATTCCTTGGCTTCTGTGGCCCTCATCCAGGAGTCGCGATCGGAGTCTTTTTCTATTTTTTCGAAGCTCTGGCCGCTATGCTTGGATATGATGTTGTACAAGTCCTTCTTCACTTCAATTGTCTGACGCAACGAAATTTCCATATCGGAGGCCTTGCCTTGCATGCTGCTCATGGGCTGATGAATCATAATACGAGAGTGGGGCAAACCCGATCTTTTTTTTGCGGCTCCGGCTGTTAATAATACGGCCCCCATAGAGGCGGCAAGCCCTGTACAGATGGTGGCTACTTCGGGATTGACATACTGCATGGTATCGTATATGCCCAAACCGGCATACACCGAACCTCCCGGGCTGTTTACATACATGATGATGTCTTTTTTCGGATCGGCCGATTCAAGAAATAGTAACTGGGCAGTAATCAGGTTGGCAATCTGGTCGTCAATGCCCATGCCCAGGAAAATAATCCGGTCGGAAATCAACCGGGTAAAAACATCAATGGCTCTGAAGTTGCCCGGACGTTCCTCAATTACGTATTGAGTCATGTTGTCAATTCGTTGTGCATAGCTGTCGATGGTATTACCGCTCATACCCAGGTGATGTACTGCGTATTTTCTGAATTCATTATTGGTATTCATAAGGCTTTATTTTCTTGGTTTAACGATTGAAAATTATGGTTTTTCTCGGATCAACAGGTGGAAATTACGATAAATCTGCAATACTAACCGGAATTAAACAAAAATGGTTTTGGGCACCCAAAACCATTTTATCAGTAGCCTGGAATTGTTTTAATGACGGTGTTCGGCAACGATTTTCTTGAACTCCTCTACACTCACCTTTTTCTCGGTTACGGTAATGTTTTCCTTAATGTATTTCATGATTTTATCATGCCGAAGCTGGTTGTATAGCTTCATAAAATTCTGCCCGTTTTCATGCGATAAATAATTATCGGCAATGGCGTCTAACCGATCCTGAAGTTGCTCGGCAATTGCGGGGCCGCCAAATTGCGCAACAATCATTTCTTTTGCCTTGGCTTTAACTTCATTTGCATCAACCTGTAGTTGGTTGTCTTCGGCAATTTTATTTTTGATTAAATCCCACTTCAGGCTGCGGGTATAGGCATCAAATTCATTGGCCAGTACATCATCTGTTACCTGCCCTTCGCTGGTTGCTTTAAGCCAGCTCTTTAAGAAATCTTGCGGAAGATTGATTTTGGTATTACTAATCAGGTGATCTTCAATATGATGTTCTAGGAAATGTTCGGTTTCGCGTTGGTAATTGCCGCCAATGGTTTCTTTAACTTTTTGCCTGAACTCTTCTTCGGTTTTCACAGCATCTTTTCCGAATACTCGATCGAAAAACTCCTGGCCGATTTCGGCAGGTTCGGCTTGACTGATATTGGTAATCTTAAGACTATACTTCCCGGTAGTATTTTTTGCTGCTTCTTCTGAAACTTCCAGCAATTGGGCAAGTTCATTCAGATCTGAAAAAAGTTTCTGAATCTCGAAGGTAACTTCGTCATCTTTTTTTAGCCCGGTAAATTTCGTTTGTTCGCTTTTGCTGATCTTATCGGTAGGAATATAAACCGAATCCTTTTTGAAGTCTCCCTCAACAGCCGTCAATTCACCAAACAAATTGTCACCAGCGTTGCTTAATTCAGGATAATTTACTTTCCCGAACCGCTTGCGCAAATCATTAAGAGCTTCCTCCACAACCGTGTCCTCAACTTCAATCGGGTATGATTTTATTTTTACTTTGGCCGAAAGCTCATACGTAAAGTCATCCACCATTCCAATCTGGTAATCGAATTCAAAGTCTTTTTGCGTTTCCCAGTCGATGGTTGATGCCGTTGACGGCACCGGAAGGGGCTCGCCAATAATTCTCAGCTTCTGGTCTTTAATGTATTCACTAAGCTTGTTGGATAATACCTGGTTGATTTCTTCCACCAGGATGGATTTTCCAAACATACGTTTGATTACCCCATTAGGCACTTTACCCGGCCGGAATCCCTTAAGGTTTGCCTTTCGGGCATAATCCCTGATCTTTTCCTCTACCTGGGTTTTATAGTCGACTTCGGTTAATTTAACCTTTATTATCCCCTCGGTAGTGTTTTTCTTGTCCAGCGTAATTTCCAAAACTGTCTTTTTTAAGTGTTATGCCCGATAAATCAAACCCTCAATACCCAGGGCATATAGGTTTATTGAAAGTGCGGATGGAGGGACTCGAACCCCCACGCCTTGCGGCACCAGATCCTAAGTCTGGCGCGGCTACCAATTACGCCACATCCGCATTTTATTTCTGGATGTTGGTAAGAGGTGGTTGCACCAGATCCTAAGTCTGAGCGCGCCTGCCTGCCGGTTAGGCAGGGCTACCAATTACGCCACATCCGCTTTTTTTAAAATGGAGCGCAAATTTATAGATTATTCGGAATTTCAGAAGTCTGATTTTGTGTTAAATTAATGTGCCTAAAAGCCGATACCCGGCATACGTAATTAAATCGATAAAACAGGCAGTTAGAATGGTTATAGACGCAGAGCAGGAGAAAAAGGAAATTATTGGCAGGTACAGGAAATTGCTTCGAAAAGCCAAGCCTATCCTGAAGGATGGCGATGCAAAACTAATCAAGAGAGCATTCACAATGTCGGTTGAAGCGCATAAGGAAATGCGCAGAAAATCGGGCGAACCGTACATATTCCATCCACTGGCTGTGGCTCAAATCTGTGTGGAAGAAATCGGGCTGGGTACTACCTCCATTATTGCCGCATTGTTGCACGATGTGGTGGAGGATACCGACATTGAATTAACCGACATCAAACGGATGTTTGGTAAAAAAGTAGCCAGCATAATTGATGGCCTTACTAAAGTTGCAGGTGTGTTTGAGTTCGGCACTTCGCAACAAGCCGAAAACTTCCGGAAAATGCTTTTTACACTTTCGGAAGATGTGCGCGTAATCCTGATTAAACTGGCTGACAGGCTTCATAATATGCGCACGCTGGATAGCATGCCGCGTACCAAGCAGTTAAAAATCGCTTCGGAAACGATCTACCTGTACGCTCCACTGGCACATCGCTTGGGGCTCAATGCAATTAAAAGCGAGCTCGAAGACTTGTACCTGCGCTTTACCGATCGGAATGTGTACGAGTCCATTGCTCAAAATATTGATGATACCCGCACGGCCCGAAATAAGTTCATCAAAAGTTTTATGCAACCCATTAAAGAAGAGTTGGATAAACACAAAATCAAGTATGAAATAAAAGGGCGTCCCAAATCCATTTATTCCATCTGGAATAAAATGCGCAAGCAAAACATCCCGTTTGAAGAAGTATACGATCTGTTTGCCCTCCGGATCATTATAGACACGCCAGTTGAAAATGAAAAAGCGCTATGCTGGCAGGTGTATTCTATTGTAACCGATTTCTATACACCAAACCCCGATCGTCTGCGCGACTGGATCAGTACACCAAAAGCAAACGGGTATGAATCCTTACATACTACGGTAATGGCTAAAAACGGGCAATGGGTTGAGGTACAGATTCGCACCCTACGAATGGATGATATTGCCGAAAAGGGATATGCAGCACATTGGAAATATAAAGAAACAGGCTCGGCTCATGAATCAAACCTGGAGAAGTGGCTCGTAAAAGTGCGCGACACGTTGCAACAGAATGACCACTCAGCGCTTGACTTCGTGAGTGATTTTCGTGGCAACCTTTTTAGCGATGAAGTTTTTGTTTTCACCCCAACCGGTGAATTAAAAACACTACCCTATGGTGCTACGGCACTTGACTTTGCTTTTGAAATTCACACGCAGGTAGGTTCAAAGTGCATTGGTGCAAAAGTTAACAACAAACTCGTTCCAATTAACTATGTGCTAAAAAATGGTGACCAGATTGAAATACTTACCTCGCAAAAACAAAAACCTCACGAAGACTGGCTCCGGTTTGCGGTAACATCGAAGGCCAAAAGCCGGATAAAAGATGTACTCAAGGAAGACAAAAAGAAAGTAGCTGAAGATGGAAAGGAGATTGTGCTGCGCAAACTTAGGCAAATGAAAATAGAATCAACCCACCTTGCTCTTGAACAATTGCGTGAGTTTTTTAATGCGCCTTCGAATTTCGATGTATACTACCGTGTTGGAAAAGGGATTATTACACCAGCCGATATTAAACGGTTTAAGGATTATAAGCCTAAATCACCCCTAAAAAGCAAGCCTAATTTCAAAGTAGCAGATGCTAAATCCATAGAACAGGAAATTACCAAAATAAAAGGCCGGTATGAAGATATACTCCTTATTGGTGAGGATATGGATGTGGTAGATTATAAACTGGCAAAATGCTGCACACCCATACCGGGCGATGACGTATTTGGATTCGTTACCGTAAGCGAAGGCATAAAAATCCACCGTACCAATTGCCCCAACTCGGCAGAACTACTGGCAAACCATGGAAATCGGGTGGTAAAGGCAAAA
>CAZOYJ010000165.1:0-2556 GCA_964583905.1 uncultured Roseivirgaceae bacterium | reverse complement strand
GGACTTCCCAGCATGAAGTAGCCTTTTTAACAGGCCTAAAGGTGCGAGGTACCGATCGGGTAGGCCTCATCAATGATGTTTCCAAGATCATATCGGAAGAACTCAAGGTAAATATGAGTTCCATGTCCTTTTACACCGACTCTGGCATTTTTGAGGGTGAGATTATGCTTTATGTGCACGATACCCGCCATTTAGAGCAATTGATTAACAAACTTGAAAAAGTTGATGGGGTGGTAAAAGTAAGTCGTTTTGATTCAAAGTTAGTGGAATAGATAATACCGTATTTGAACAGGGCAGTAGGGTTGTTATCTTTGCCCGGATAAATCGACATGGCTGACAACACAAAAGTTTACGAAGAAGTAAAAAAGATTTTTTCAGCTTACCTGGAAAATAAGGCGTTGCGTAAAACCCCCGAACGTTACGCCATTTTGCAGGAAATCTATTCGCGTGAGGGCCACTTTGATGTGGAGTCGCTCTACATCAGTATGAAAAATAACAACTACAGGGTTAGCCGGGCTACCGTTTATAATACATTGGATTTATTGGTTGAGTGTGACCTGGTGAGCAAGCACCAGTTTGGAAAGAACCTGGCCCAGTATGAAAAATCCTACGGCTTTAAACAGCACGATCACCTCATCTGTACCGATTGTAATAAAGTGGTTGAATTTTGTGATCCGCGTATTCAGAACATCCAGAAAACCGTGGAGGAGATATTGCACTTTAGCGTAATGCACCACTCTTTAATATTATATGGTTCTTGCACTAAACCCTATTGCGAGAACAGAAAGAAAGAAGAAACACTTGAAGAAGTTTCATCCAGTAAACCTTAACGTAAAGAAATGAACTATACATCCGAGATTAAAAGCGATACGCTTATCATCCGCCTATCTGGCGATCTGATTGGTGAACAAGACGGCACTGGTGTGCTGGCTTCGGCCGCCAATGCACTTCAAGATCAACTTAAAACCTGCATCATTGATATCTCAGATCTACGATACATAAACAGCAGCGGAATTGGCGTATTAATTACAATCCTCACAAAGTTCAGAAACAAAGGCGGTGAAGTATACCTCCTCAATCCTTCCGAAAGCGTTAAAAAACTTCTGGTCATTACCAAGTTAAACGCAATCTTTCAGGTTATTCAGTCAGAGGAAGAGGTAGTTAAGTGATTTACCATTATGGCAAAGATTGATGTACTATTGGGCCTTCAATGGGGCGATGAAGGAAAAGGAAAGATTGTAGATGTACTGGCACCAAAATATGATGTGGTAGCTCGCTTTCAGGGCGGCCCAAATGCAGGTCATACACTTGAGTTTGATGGCATTAAACATGTTTTGCATCAGATTCCTTCCGGAATTTTCAGGGAACGAACAAAAAATATTATCGGTAACGGTGTCGTACTCGATCCGGTTGTTTTTAAAAAAGAGATCGAAGCACTTAAAAAATTTAACCTTAATGTTTTAGAGAATCTTTTCATTTCCAAAAAAGCATCATTGATTATCCCCACGCATCGGCTGCTCGATCAGGCTTATGAAACGTCAAAAGGTGAGGGAAAAATAGGTTCCACATTAAAAGGAATTGGCCCTACTTATCAGGATAAAATTGGTCGACAGGGTTTACGGGTTGGCGATATTCTATCGGATAAATTCAAAGACAAATTCAAACACCTCACGACTATTCATTTTAACATTCTGAGAAATTTTGATATAGACTACAATTGGTCCGAACTGGAATCTCAGTTTTTCGATGCCATTGAATTTCTCAAACAGTTTAAACTGGTGGAGAGTGAGTATTTGATTAATCAAGAGTTGCTTAATGGCTCAACCATTTTGGCAGAAGGAGCACAAGGCTCCCTACTTGACATTGATTTCGGCAGCTATCCATTCGTAACAAGCTCCAACACAGTTTCAGCAGGTGCATGTACAGGTTTGGGTGTAGCCCCGCGCCACATAGGAGAAGTTTATGGTATTTTTAAAGCCTATAGTACGAGGGTTGGTGGTGGGCCCTTTCCTACTGAGTTGGTGAATGAAGAAGGCGAGCGTATGCGTAAAGAAGGAAATGAATTTGGCTCAACTACCGGTCGCCCCAGGCGATGCGGCTGGATTGATATTCCTTCCTTGAAATATTCCATTATGATAAACGGAGTTACTCAACTATTCATGATGAAAGCTGATGTGCTCAGTATTTTTCCGGTTATTAAAGTTTGTACAAAATACCAGCTTAGAGATGGATCAATTACAGACACTTTACCCTATGAGCTTGTAAATGAACAAATTACACCAGTCTATGAGGAATTAGCTGGTTGGAATGCACCAGTTTCAGGTCAGTCTTTGGCTGATTTACCCAATGAGTTAATCCAATACATTGATTTTCTGGAGGGTCTGTTAAATATCCCAATCACATTAATTTCCATGGGCCCAGACCGCGTTCAGACCATCCACAGGCCAGTTTCAGTGGTATAAATATTTTTTACCCAGGCTTTGCATTTTAACTATCGAAAATTACCTTTGCACTCCCATTTTGGGTAGGCGTATTGAGTGGGTTTGATGAGAGTTT
>CAZOYJ010000164.1:0-7748 GCA_964583905.1 uncultured Roseivirgaceae bacterium | reverse complement strand
ATGCAGTGGTGGTGGCGATTCCTCATGGCGGCATTCAGGTGGGGTATTCGCTTGCACAGGCGTTGGATTTGCCGCTTCAGGTAGCCTTATGCAAGCGCATAGAACATCCGGCCAGTAAAGATAAAAGCATCGGCTCGGTAAGCCTGGAGGAGACCATCATCCATTCAGAGTTACACGATATTCCTCAAGATTATATTGCCCGCCAGATTCGAGAGCAGAGAAAAGTAATAAAAGCACAGGAACGCATGTTTGGCCGGAATCTGGCTACGGATTTAAAAGGCAAATCCGTTATAGTCGTTGATGATCTGCTCCTAACCGGTGATACCATGCTCGCCTTTTTACGGGGTATGTTGAAACAAGCGCCTGAGAAGGTCATTGTTGCCGTATCGATGGTTTCACCGCATGCCTTGGAAGGTATACAACAAGAAGTTTATAATGTGGTGTACCTGGAGATGTGCCCGGATTTTCATTCTGCACAAAAGAACTTTGAGGAGTTCTCGGCTGGCGGCAAGCTCGGGCTCATTGATCTGCTTAAAAACTAAGAATCCTATATCATGCATTTGCCAACACGGGTATTGATGTTTGGATGGGAATTTCCGCCCCATATTTCCGGTGGATTGGGAACGGCATGTTATGGGCTCACGCAGGCGCTTTCCAGGCTTCCGGTTGAGATCCGGTTTGTAATGCCCCGGGCTTCGGGCGATGAGGATAAATCCATAGCCACGATCATCAATGCCAGCGAAGTTATTCTTCCAATGGATTCCTTAAGTGCTTATGAACCAAGCATAACCGGCACCTTAATTAAATCCGGAATAATAACCATTCCGGTACCGATAGCCATTACTCCCTATATGTCTCCCCTTCCGGCAATGGAACATAAGACAGATCTTTTTCGATGGAATTATTCGCTTGGTGAGGCTCCCAGGCTGAAGTCGGTCCACGGGAAGCGCTACACCTTTTCAGGTATTTATGGTCCGGGCCTGATGGAAGAAGTGAAACGGTATGCAAAAGTGGCCGCTGAAATTACCCGGCAACATCAGCATGACTTTGATATCATCCACGCCCACGATTGGCTGACATATCGATGCGGCCTGGAGGCGAAACGCATTAGCGGCAAGCCGTTGGTGATCCATATGCATGCCACCGAATATGACCGGGCAGGCGACCGGATTAACCAAGATGTATTTAAGATCGAACAGGAAGGCATGGAGCAAGCCGATCGGGTTATTGCCGTTTCGAAATGGACTAAGAAGATTGTGGTTGAGCGTTATGGGATTTCGCCCCGAAAGGTGGTAGTGGTTCATAACGGGGTGGTTACAAAGCCGGAAACCGACACGAAAATGCCGCTTCCTCCGCTGGGCAAACCGGTCGTCACATTCCTGGGCCGGATTACCCAACAGAAAGGTCCGCAATATTTTGTTGAAGCAGCCAGGCTGGTGTTGGGTAAAATCAAGGACGCTCATTTTGTAATGACCGGCTCGGGTGATATGCTACCGGCCATAATCGAACGTGTGGCTGCGCTACGGTTGTCGTCACGGTTTCACTTTACCGGCTTTCTGCGCGGTGAACAAGTAGACAACATCTGGAAGATGACCGATGTATACGTGATGCCCTCCGTCTCAGAGCCCTTTGGGATTTCACCGCTGGAGGCAGCCCAAGCCGGAGTTCCGGTTGTCATTTCCAAACAGAGTGGTGTTTCGGAAGTGATGAAGTATGCCGTGAAAGTAGATTTCTGGAATACCCGGGCACTGGCGAATGCCATTATCCGGATTGTCAAGAACAAGCGGTTGGCCGATAGCTTAAGAGAAAATGGCCGTGAAGAAGTAAATCAAATTACCTGGAATCAGTCGGCCAGGAAGGTTAAAGCCGTATATGACCGCGTATTGAATAGCAACCGAAAATCAAGAACTGTGTTACATGGGTAATCCACGCTACATCCACCTGTATTTCCAGGTGCATCAACCGCGCAGGCTGAGGCACATGCCCTTTTTTGAGATGGGGAGAGGGCAATCGTGTTTTGATGAAGAGCTGAACGCAAAGATCATGCACCGGGTAGCGCAGCAGTGTTATTTTCCGGTTAACCGGATGCTGTTGCGAATCCTGAACAAGTTTCCTTCGTTGCGGATTACCTTTTCAATTTCGGGGCTTGCCCTGGAGCAACTGGAGCGGTATGCACCCGCAGCGCTGGAAAGTTTTATCATGCTGGCGCGAACCGGAGCAGTAGAATTTTTAGGCGAGACGTATTATCACTCCCTTGCTTCGATGGTGAGCCGCGATGAATTTACCGCTCAGGTAAAGCTTCACGAGGCGAAACTGAAGAAAGTGTTGGGCGTTAGCCCGGTGATGTTCCGGAATACCGAACTGATCTATAACGATACCATCGGAGAATGGATTCATGCGCTTGGATACAAGGGCACCCTGATTGATGGCATCGATCGGTTGCAAAAAGTTTGCTCGCCCCATCAGCGGTATGAACAACGTGCGACCGGTTTGGGGTTGTTACTTCGCGATTATACACGCAGTGATGACATTGCCTTCCGGTATGCAGACATCCACTGGAAGGAATGGCCGCTTACCGCTGAAAAGTACCTCGACTGGTTGGGAAAAACTTCCGAAGACGCATCCATCATCAACCTGGGCATGGATTATGAAACCTTTGGTGAACACCAGCACAACATTACCGGCATTTTGAGGTTTTTGGCTAATGTGCTGATCGGCATCTCGTGCGAAAAAGAATTTATTCCCGTAACGGCATCGGAAGCAAACGCAAAACTTCCGTCCTATGGAAAATTATCCGTTCGGTCAACCATTTCATGGGCTGATCAGGAGCGTGATCTTTCCGCCTGGCTGGGTAACGCCATGCAGGCCGATGCTTTTACTACGTTGGTAGGGTTCGAGAAAGCTGTAAAAGCTACGGGCGATGCCGAGGTATTGGATGTATGGCGTGCTTTGTTAACCAGTGATCATTTTTATTATATGTCGACTAAAACCGGCCCGGACGGAGAAGTCCACAATTCGTTCAATCCATATCCTTCCCCCCACGAAGCCTTCATCAATTTTATGAATGTACTGACTGATTTTTCAATACTACTAAGCAAGCACGCAAGCGTAAAGGCTACTTCGTTTCCCGCAATGGCACCTGGGCCGATTCCATAAACACAATATGGTTGTGTTTCATTTCTTCGATGGCGCGCTCTACATCGCCTTTGGTTACTTCCACCCCGCGCACCGCATCGGAGATTACAAAAACTGTAAATCCTTTTTTCCGGGCATCGAGCGCAGAGGCCAATACACAATAGTCGGTAGCGAGACCACACACGTATACTTCATCCACCCGCTGTTGGCGCAGGTAGGCTTCCAGGTTTTGGTTGGTGGCCTCAAAAGCCGAGTAGCCGTCATCCTCCCCTGCCGTTCCTTTTAAAAATATTTCGTGGATATTTTGGCTTTCCAACTCCGGATGAAACGCAGCGCCCGGTGAATGTTGCAGGCAGTGGACGGGCCACTTTTCAAAATGTTTGCTCCCCTCCGGATGCCAGTCTTTCGAGGCGACAATTACCGGGAAGCGATCCATCAGGTTATTGATAACCGGCACCACCTTATCTCCGTTTGGTACAGCCAGCGAACCCCCGGGACAGAAATCATTTTGCACGTCTACGATCAACAGGGCTTTCATAGGGTTTACAGTTTAGATTTCACCAGGGTATCCCGCAAGGTCATTAGTTTTTCGCTGATGCCGACTTTATAAATATGCGGATATTCAAACCGTTTATGTTCATCGGGCAAGAGGGCGAAGCGCGCCTGCCGGTAGTCGGAGATTTCGTAAGGCGACTGCTTAGTCATGGTCGGCTTCCCTGCTTTCATCACCTCCTGCAGAAGTTCTTCTTTATTCAGTCCGGCTACCGGTAACTGTTTTCCCGGTTGGTGTGGGTGAAACATCTTGTCAAGATCCATTTCCTCATCTAACAAAATGGCATCGGCATAAAATTTTTCATCCTGGTAATACCGGTAAATTTTCTTGACGCCCGGCAGCAGGATTTTCTCCACGTTATCGGAGATTTTGAGTTTGGGTTCGGCTGCCAGGCTGGAAAGTTTATACACGCCATCGAGGGCGGCATCTTCGCGGCCCACCACCATACTGGTGCCCACGCCAAACACGTCAATGGGTGAGCCCTGGTCCAGCAAACTTTTGATGATGTGTTCATCCAGTTGGTTGGACGCCACAATTTTCACATTGGTTAATCCGGCCTGGTCGAGCATAAAGCGGGCCCGTTTGCTCAGGTAAGCCAGGTCACCGCTGTCGAGGCGGATGCCTTTTAGTTGATGTCCTTCCTTTTGCATTTCATGGGCTACGATAATGGCATTCGGCACTCCCGACTGCAACGTATTGTAGGTATCGACCAGGAATACGGAACTGTCCGGATAAATACGGGCAAATTCCCGGAAGGCTTCCAATTCATCTTCGAAGCTTTCAATCCACGCATGCGCCATGGTACCCGAAGGTTCGAGGTTAAACCGGTGGGCACTGTAAGTATTGGAGGTTGTGGTTACTCCACCGATGATAGCGGCCCGGGTGGCATGAATCCCGCCAAGACCTTGCGCTCTTCTCAACCCGAAGTCGATTACCTCCCGGTGTGCTGCAGAATATTTCACGCGCGCAGCCTTGGTTGCGATGAGCGATTCAAAGTTGAGCAGGTTCAGGATCAGCGTTTCTACCAATTGGGTTTCCAGCAAAGAGCCTTGCACCCGGAATACCGGTTCATTCGGAAAAATGATTTCGCCTTCGCGCACGGAAAAAACCGAACCTTTGAATTGAAACGATTCGAGGTACGTTAGGAATTCATGTTGAAAGCCCTGCTTTTTCAGGTACGCCAGGTCATCGGCTTCAAAGCGAAAATTCTCCAGGGTATCCAGCACATCCATCAATCCGGCAAACACTACATAGCCGCCCCTGAAGGGAAGTTTTCTGAAAAAGTAATCGAAGGTAGCCGGCATTTCATGCTTTTGAGTAAAGAAATAGCCCTGCGCCATGGTGAGTTCGTAGAAGTCGGTGTAGAGGGCTGCGTGTTTTTGTAGCATCGACATGGTGCTAAAATACTGAACTCCGGATGATTTTATTCATGGTTTGCACTTTCCTTTTACGTGACATTTGTCACGGTATAGAAATAGCACATGCCCGATCTTTGTGTCTTCACATATTTACAATGAAAACGATCCAACTTACAACAGCCGAATTCAAGAACAAGGTTTTTGACTATACCACTGAAAAAGAATGGAATTACAAGGGTGAGCTGCCCGCGATCATCGACTTTTATGCCGATTGGTGCGGCCCCTGCAAAATGGTGGCCCCGGTACTCGAGGAGCTGGCAACAGAGTACGAGGGCAAACTACTGATCTATAAAGTAGATACCGAAGTGGAACAGGAACTCTCGGCTGTATTTGGTATCCGCAGCATTCCTACCTTCTTGTTTATCCCGGTGAACGATCAGCCCATGGTGCAGCCGGGCGCGTTGCCGAAAAATGCCTTTAAGCAAATCATTGACGAGCACCTATTGGCACCCGAGAAGAGTATTCATTAATATTCTAATCATTGAACATCAATCAGAGGAAACTCATTGGGGTTCCCTTTTTCTGTTAAGGCACCAATCTACTTCACTGTAAATGAACAGCTTGCTGTTCATTAGTGTACAATTTTCGTAATCCAACGGAGCCTATCCATGGCGATGTCACATTAACATTCATGGCATATTTATTGGGCACCTGCATACTATTTTATCCGAACTGCGTTAGTGCTGCATGCAAAAATTTAACTCCTTTTTCCTGTTCGCTTCAGGAGCCGACAGGGACCTACTGCAAAAATGCTCAACCGAAACGAGTAAGTACATAGGCATTGGCGCCACCATTTTTTTTACCGGGGTATTTGCCGCCCTGGCTGCCGGGTATGCCTTGTTTACGGTGTTTGACAATTATTTTCTGTCGGCACTGCTTGGATTGATTTGGGGCCTGATGATTTTCAACCTGGATCGCTACATTGTTTCCAGCATGCGCAAGGAAAGTCGCTTTTGGCGCGAGTTCCTCACCGCCTCACCCCGACTCTTGCTGGCCGTGGCCATCTCGATCGTGATTGCCAAACCGTTCGAATTGAAAATCTTTGAAAAAGAAATTAAACCCGAACTTGTAGTGATGGAGCAACAAGTATATGCCCGGCAGGAAGCAGAAACCAAAGCGAGGTTTGAACCTTCGATCAAGTCGCTGAATGAAGAAATGAGTAGCCTTAAAAAAGAATTGGATGAAAAATCTGCCCAGCGCGATGAGCTGGTGCGCATAGCCCAACAGGAAGCCGATGGCACGGGTGGCAGTCTGCGCAGAAACCTGGGGCCCATCTATAAACTAAAAAAAGCCGATGCGGAAAAAGCAGAAGCGGAACTTGCGGAACTTGTATTAACCCATGGAAAGCAAATCGGGCGTTTGCAACAGCAGGTAGCGCATCACGATTCGCTTATGCTTGCGGAAATTGCCGCCCTGACCCGGAGCAAAATGGACGGGCCTGCTGCGCGACTGGAAGCGTTGAGCCGGCTCACCGCACAAAGCTCCGCCATCTGGTGGGCCAACCTGTTTATCCTGTTGCTCTTTATCTTGATTGAATCGGCACCGGTGCTTGTAAAGTTGATTTCCAAGAGCGGCCCATATGATGCCTTACTACATATTACCGAGCATGAATTTCTTGCCAGAGAAACAGAAACGCTTGCCGTCACTACTTCGGAAGTAAAAAAGCGAACAGCCGGTTTAGGTGAAACCGAGCAAGCGTTTGTGATCCGGAAACTGGATGCCGGACTTTCCTGATTTGACTTTACCTTGGATCGGGGTGTTATATCAATGTACCTGAATTTTCAGAGGCTTTCATGGGGCATCCAAATGAAGGATAAGTTGCGAAGCTCTTGGTAAGTTTATAGAAGCCACTTCAAAAATAGAAATACAGAAATGATTTCGTTCTCCTTTCACATTTTTCCCAAATCCGTTCCAACGAGGTAAAGGGTATAAACAATATACCCCAGCAGCATGATCAACGCTTCCCACCGGTCGAGTTTTCGCTGGCGCAGGGTGAACATAAAAATCATCAGCGCCACCGTTGCGGCCAACAACACATACATATCGGTATTCAGCGCTACGTTATAGGGAACAGGACTCACCAATCCTGTAATTCCAAGAATAAAAAGGATATTAAAAATGTTTGAACCTACCACATTGCCAATGGCAATGTCGGTATTTTTTCGGTAGGCAGCCACAGCGGAAGTAGCCAGTTCAGGAAGGGACGTGCCAGCTGCCAGGATGGTTAACCCAATGAGTTTTTCGCTCAATCCAAAATGGTGAGCAATGGTAATGGCGTTTGTTACAACCAGATTTCCGCCACCAATCAGCATGCCCAACCCCAGCGTCACCATGCCTGTGGAGACCGGCATACTATAGTGTTTAACGGTTTCCTCCTGTTCAGGAATGTCAGTGCCGGTCATCGTCCGGTATATGTAATATATAAATCCACCAAAACATATCAGCAGGATAACACTGTCGGTGCGGCTGAGAAGGTTATCGGGTGCGTCCCGCACCAGGCTGTCATTGACCAACACAAACAGGAGCACAGCCGCAAGGATGGAAATAGGCACCTCGAATTTCACCGTATTTCGTTGGACAACGAGGGGAAAGATGATTCCCGCAATGCCCAATATAAAAAGCAGGTTAAAATTATTGCTCCC
>CAZOYJ010000163.1:0-7756 GCA_964583905.1 uncultured Roseivirgaceae bacterium | reverse complement strand
GTGAATATGGTGGTAAACGGAAAAATCCGTTGGTACTCCCAGCATCGCAGAGCAGTAAAATAAAACGAAGCCCCAAACGGGGCTTTTTTTTGGTGCTTTGTGAACGAATGAAATTATCCGCCAGCCTATAATCCAAACAAATAGGAAACGCTAAGCATCAGGGTCACGTTCCGCTGCGATTTAGATTCGCCCGGGAATACACCGGTATTCATAAAGCCCGGTTGAAAGCGCAGATCAATCAGCATTTTGCCTTTGCTTACCTGGCGCTCAAGGCCCACATCGAACAGCATGCCCGCATCAAGCCGCTGTCGGTCGCCTGCCATGTCCAGCGTTTCAACCAGTTCTCCATCCCCAATGTCTGTCCGGTATTTTCCGCTGAGTAAATAAGCCCCGTAAAATCCAATACCCAGGTTCATGATGAAATTCGTAGATACCGGCCATGCCCGGTAGCGTGCCATAAGCGGCATTTCCATATAGGTTAGCGACAACCGATCGTAACAATCATCGCAGATAATATAATTATACCCTTTCTGATTATACAACGCCTCAGCCTGAAAGGACCAGGTACTGTTAATCCAGAAATTACCGACCAAGCCTACATGCAAACCGGGAATAACCGACTCTTTATATTGAGTGGAAGCCGATACACTGGAGAACGAAGGCCCTGCCTTCAACCCGGCAAAAACCTGGGCACGGCTTTCATGGATCCAACAGAAAAGGATCATGAAGGTGACAGCGGAGAACACACAGCATTTCAGACGGCTCATACCTTCAGTTAAATCGGTTTAAAAATAATTTCAAATTATCGGGGCCCACCTTATTGTTATCACGATCCACAAACAACACCAACTTTCGCAGGGATAGTAAATCAATAATGTATTCTTCCGAGGGTTCACCTTCCGGGGTCAGCACTACCACTTGCTCGTTGTTGGTCAGCAGCCACGTACCGGCATCCGTGTATCCATCCAGCGATGTACGCGTAAAATTGCCCGACTCAAAAAGTAATAACCGGTAACGACTTACGTCATCGTCTTGCTTCACGCTATTGATCTCTAACGAGGTTAGCTCCCAGCCTCCGCTCAAATACTCTTCTTTAGTTGGACATTCCGGTACACTTTGAAAAATACAGGCGGGCAATCCCGAAAGGGCAATAAGGATAATTAAGGCAACAGGTTTCTTGTTCATGGCTTAACAAATTTTCGGGTAATTACACGACCGGCTGTTTCTATCCGGATCGTATATAATCCGGATGACCAATCCGTTATATCCAATGCATGCAGGGCAACACCCGTATTGGAAAACACAAGGCTGCCCCGCGAATCAAATATTTTCCAGGTTTTTGTTGTCTCATCACCCACCAGGTTGATGTTCAGCTTATCGGAGGAAGGATTGGGGAAAATGCGGACTTCATACCCCGGAATTATTTCAGGCCCGGTAATCAGGTAAATAAATGGATCGGAAATAACTTCACACCCCTGATTACTGATAAGCTTCACCGAATAAATTCCATAGCGCAACACATTAATTGACAGGAAACTTTCCGTAGCTCCGGCAATGACCTCATCAAACAAATACCACTGATACGCAGCCGCCTGTCCCGCGGTAAGCCGATCGTTGCTGAAATTAATTGAGGCCTCGGGTAACGGATGCATCGTAACCTGAACAGTTGTTGGCAAACTTGCACAGCCGTTTTCATCGTACACAATGAGGGTGTAGCTTCCGCCTGCATCAACCGTTAAATCCTGATCGGTTGAGTTACCAGTCCATAAATAGGCATCAAATCCTTCAGGACCTTCAAGTGTTAGGGATGCGCCTTCGCAAAAACCAAAACCACTTTGACTCGTAACCTCGGGTGCAGGAAGATTAGTGATTTCAATTTCAACTGCCACCCGTGGTGATGAACAGGATTGATCCAGAATACTCACAAAATACGTTGTCGATACCGATAATAAGGGCGTAACAAAAACCCCATCGGCCGATTGTTGCAAGGGATCAATGGCCGACTGATCGGCATACCAGGCATACACCTGACCGGCCGTTGCCCCGGTTGGCGTTACCGTAAACGAATCGGCTACGCACGACTGCACACCGGAAGCAACAGGCGCATCCGGAATGGTTCGGATTTCAGCCTGGATACTAACCCGATCGCTTTCGCAATCGCCATCGGCCACGGCCACATAATAAACAGTGGTTGCAGACAAGGCCGGTGTTGTGAATGTTGCCCCGGTCGCTCCTGCAATAGGCTCACCATCGGCATCTGCAAACCAACGGTACTGTTGGGTACCGCTTGCGCCCGAAGCCTGGAGGGTTATCATTCCATCGCCACAACGATAGGCATCATCCGCGAGAGGTGGATCAGGAATAACCGTATTTGATTGAATAGTAACATCTACACCTGCTGCCGAGGTACATCCGTCAAGCGTGATCTGTAAATTGTTATAATCACCACCATCCACCTGAACCGTAGCTGAACCCAGCGTTACCGCCACATTCGTTAGTGAACCTGCATCGTATGTAATGGCATATGTTCCATCCGGGATATTCGTGAAGGTAAACGAAATACTGCCGGTCGTTCCCAGGCAAACCGACTCATCGGTTGTGGAATCAATCTGTACTATGGGCGTTGGCTTCACCGTCAACGCGGCCGAAACCCGTACGCCCTCATTAACGCCATCCGTTATGGCTACGTAATAAGTCGCATCGGCTGAAGGGGAAGGAACAATCAAGGGGTTCCCGGTAAATAAAGGAGTTACATCTCCGGAATTCGCATACCAATTGTAGGTTTCTCCAGCCTTTGCACCTCCGGCTGTAAACACAGCATCTTCGCCCAAACAGATTTCCACACTTGCCACAACGGCTCCCTCAACCATAACAATGGCAAATTCATGGTTGCCGGTACCTTGAACAATCAGTTTTCCGTTTTCTACACGCGAGGGAGCCACAGTAAATGTACCGGTACCAACTTGGTCGCGTTTAAGCGCAATAAAATTATTCAGGCTTTCATGTATGGGTAAGCCCGGCATGGTTTCCAGATCGAAACTGATTTCATACCCATTTGGTAATCCGGCTTCCACCACAACCGACCAGCGTAGGTTAGCAAACTGGGGCAAGGGCATCAGCGTGTGTTGCCTGGGCGATGGCGCTTCTTGTTGCAGAGTAACCGTTACGACACCGGGCGATGTGATTTGCTGGACATCCAGTTGGACATAGGTTCGGTCACTCCCTTCATTGAAATCAAACGTACCGGTTGAGGTAACATTTCGCTGCACTGCTGTTTCGTAACCCGGTACGATTACGTTGCCGGCTTGACCATACTTGAGTAAAAATCCACCCGGAAAGGAACATGCCCAGGCAAAATCTGGCCGGACACTATGTACCCTGCGAATCTGGTCGGTAATTATCAACTCAGTTGTTTCCCTGACCCAAGTGGCTCCACCGTTAGCCGTGCTGTATAAAGTATTGTTTAATCCTGAAAACCAGCCAATATTTTCAGTGGCGAAATCAATAGCGTGAATGGTACTTGATGATGGACGACCCTCCGACACAAAACTCTGACCTCCATCTGGAGTGGAATGCAAAAAGCCGTTTAATCCACCTACAAACCCGCGGTCTTCATCAAAGAAAAAAAGGCCATTTAAAGAGCCCGTACCCGGATCGATCAAATCCCAGGAATTACCACCGTTAGTTGTTTTTAATATCCTACCTCCGCTACCTGAACTGGCGCAGGCAATGTACCCCACCTGGTCGTTCACGAATTGAATCTCATCAATAATGGCTGATGTTCCGGTTGGCTGCGAAGTCCAGCTAATGCCACCGTTAACGGTGCGGAATACGTTACCATTTCCATACCCCAGCCAGCCATTATCTTCATCGATAAACCATACCGTATTGATGCTGACGCCTGAAAATGGTGTAATGGTCCAGTTTAATCCGCCATTTTCAGTGCGGGCAATCAACCCCTGGTTGCCTACCACCCAACCACGATGACGATCCAAAAAATGAACATCAAAAATCCGCCCGGTTAATCCTGAAGATTCAGTCAGGTCTTCCCAGGTTTCTCCCCCATCAGTGGTCCGGAAAAACGCACCGTTATCACCACCCGTAAAGCCGGCCCGCTCATCGGCAAACTGAATATCGAGCAACCCATTGGGTGAACCAATATCAACCTTTACCCATTGCAGTGCAGAAATATCATTTACCGATACCATGGTATTACCGGTACGTAGCGTAAGCGCTGTAGCAATTGAATTGGTGATTTCAAGATAATATACTCCAGCATCCGATACTTCTGCGGATGGTATTGTATACGTTGAAGCGTTAGCACCTGAAATAATAGCATTATCCTTATACCATTGATAATTATTTGCACTTCCGCCAACCGTGTACGACAAGGAAATAGGCTCACCTGAATTAACACCAAAATCAGCAATACCCGCGAGCTGCCGTTGAGGTGCGTAAGTAGGATTTTGCGCCACATGCGGTTCAATGCTTTCGAACGTAAGGTTGTTGTTCTGAATCTGAAAATTGGTAAGTCCGTTCAATCCGGAGATCCCCGACAAATCAGGCAGGGCTGTAAAAAAATTACCCTGTAAACCTAAAATGGTTAAGCTGCTCAGGTTAGCCATCGAAGCCGGAACTACACCGGTTAACTGACAATTGGAAAAGGTTAGCGTGGTCAGGTTGCTCAGGTTACCCAACGTGGCCGGCAGCGTGCCGCCCAACGGATTACTTTGCCCCTGCAAAGCCTGGAGCAACGGCAGTTCACCAATCCACGAAGGAAGGCCGCCAGAAAGGTTATTGGAAAAGAAATAGAACTGTCGCAACACGGTTAAATTCTTGAGTTCCTCCGGGAGACTGCCACTGAACGCATTCAACTGAAGTTGCAACGTCTCCAGCAAAGCAAGATCACCTAACGTTGCCGGTATGGATCCGGTGAATTGATTGTTGGCTACCGAAAGCCAGGTCAATTTCGATAACTGCCCTAACTCAACCGGAAGGTTGCCGGTAAACTGATTCACACCCAATGACAGATGTTGCAACTCCGAGAGACTTCCGAGGAACGAAGGAAGTGTACCCGACAGTTGATTGGCCGAAAGTTCCAACCGCACCAGGTTAACCAGGTTGCTCAACTCAGTCGGAAGGGTACCGGTAAACGCATTGAACTGTAAGTTCAACCGCACTAAATTGGTCAGGTTTCCGATCTCTGCCGGAATACTTCCACCAATCTGGTTGGAGAAAGGCGGCTGATCAGGCCCCAATAACAAAAACCGGATGGCCGTAAGGTCTCCGATTTCGGGGGGCAACGTGCCGGTTAAATTATTGTCGCGTAAACTGATCTGCACCACGCGCCCATCTTCAACCGTTACCCCAAACCAATTCGCTACCGTGGCATCGTTGGGGCCCAGCCAGCCGCTGTTGTTATTCCAGGAAGTACCGTTGGTGGAGTTGTAGAGCGCAACCAGCGCATCATAATCTTGTTGTGCAACTTGAGCACAGACCGGCAGACTGCCGGAGATCAGGGAAAATAAAATAAAAATCCTTCTGCATGCAAAGCGCCAACTCTTTGTCATTACAATTTGGGTTGATTAAGCCAACAGGCGACATACAATTTTACTTAGGTGTAAAAATATACTTTCTGTAATGTCAGGCAAGTTTTATTTTTCCTACACGTCCAATTCAAACTGAATTGAACTTTTTCAGGATTATTTTTTACTAACGGTAAATCATAACGCTACTGAAAAAATTAATCCATTGTGATCGGAATCATACGTATTGCTTGCTGATTTTTTTATGGATACTTTACCAGAAGATCAGCTTATTTCACTATGCCACGCTACACCCGTCTTGAACACCTCCGATTCCTGCTCCGGGAGGTGCACCCAATAGCAGAAATCTTGAAGCTCAATAAATTCAACCACCTCGATTGGGAACAAGCCTGGATGATGGTAGAAACCGCCAAACAATTTGCCGACCGCGACATGTTTCCCTTTTTCAAAAGCATGGATGAACAACCGGCTCACTACGCTGGCGAGGGCATTGTAAAAACACACGCTCAATTAAAGACCATCATTAAACAGGGCGCTCAACAGGGATGGATCAGCGGCAGCGCCCAATTGGAACATGGCGGCATGCAACTGCCGATGATGCTCTTCAATGCGGGTCACTATATTTTCGCTGCCGCCAACAACGGGGCGACCGGATATTTGAGCTTAACCGCAGGTGCTGCCGCCCTGATCAACAGCTTCGGAAGCAAAGAACAACACAACCGGTTTGTTCCGAAAATGTATGCGGGCGAAGGGCAGGGAACGATGGCGCTTACCGAAACGCAGGCAGGAAGTTCATTATCGGATATTACCACAACAGCCGCTCCGCTTGGTGATAACCTGTATTCCATCAAAGGGCAAAAGATCTTCATCTCCGGTGGACAACACGAAGCGTGCGAAAATTTTATCCACCTTACACTTGCCCGCATCGAAGGCGCTCCTGCAGGCACAAAGGGAATCTCGTTGTTCATCATCCCCAAATTCTGGCCGGCTGATGATGGTGAACTGAGCTACAACGATGTATTCTGTGCCGGTGATTTTAAAAAGCTCGGCCAAAAGACGTATGCCACCACACACCTGGTGTTTGGCGATAACAACAACTGCAAAGGTTGGCTGGTTGGCGAACCACACAAGGGCCTTACCTACATGTTTCAGATGATGAATGAAGCCCGCATCGGTGTGGGCATGGGGGCTGTTTCGATCGCGCAAGCAGCCTATTACGCTGCTTTGGAATATGCCAACGAACGCACCCAGGGACGCTTGCCTTCTGAGAAAGACCCGCTAAAGCCCCCAACCCCGATTATCAACCATGCCGATGTGCAACGCATGCTGCTCACCCAAAAAGCAATTGTAGAAGGTGGCCTCGCATTAAGCATGGAATGTAACCGCTTATTCGATCTGGCACATGCAACGTCAGGAGAAACCCAACAGGAATCGTGGTTGCTGCTTGAACTGTTAACGCCCATGGTAAAAGCCTGGTGTTCCGAGCAAGCTAACCGGTCAGCAGCCCTCGCAATACAAGTGTTTGGCGGATATGGCTACACCATGGATTTCCCGGTGCAGCAATATTACCGCGACCTGAAAATCTATACCCTGTACGAAGGCACCACCGGCATTCAGGCGCTGGATTTATTGGGGCGAAAAGTTTCGATGGAAAAGGGTAAGGCATTGAACCTGCTCATAAAAGAGATGAACAGAACTGCGGAGCAGGCCAAAATATCCGAACCGCTTAAACCCTACGCTGCAGCATTGGAAACGGAGGTCGGCCGTATTGCCAAGGTATTGAACCACCTCCGCCAATATGCCGAAGCCGGGGATGTTGACCGCTACCTTTCCGATGCCACCGTGTTTATGGAGATGATGGGGCACATCGTTGTGGCGTGGCAATGGTTGAAGCAGGGGCATGCAGCCCAGGAAAAAATCCAGGCCGGTGATTTTTCATTGCAGACACCTGAATTTTATGAAGGCATTCTCCATACCATGAAATTTTTCTACCGGTATGAACTGCCGTATGCGGAGGCGTATGCAAAAACGTTGATGGATGTGGAGTATTTGACGAATTTAAAGAATAAAGAATTGTTGAGTTAGTGCTTACCCCTCTCCCCCTGTCGCAAAGAAAACATATCCCCAGCAGGGTAAAATGCCAGGGATAAGTCCTCTTCTCTTCGCAACATTCCGGTTGAATAAATGACTTCCTTCGGAAATACACTGTT
>CAZOYJ010000162.1:0-7840 GCA_964583905.1 uncultured Roseivirgaceae bacterium | reverse complement strand
AACATCGCACCGCTACAACCGCCTACCCTTGCTACCTTCCGGTCCTGGGGGAGTTCAGCAGGAGCTGGTCGTGCCGGCTTGCCGGGGGCAAATATACCGGATTCCCGCTTCAAAATTCAAACGGCCGGTCGAATTCAGGTTGCGCGCAGGTTTTTTGTTTACGCCAACCCTGATAAGTACAAGTTAAACTCCAACGGACTGCAGGCTTCAAATTCATCGGCTTTCAGGTCGGCTAAGATTTCGGCATCGAAGGTGAGTTCACGCAAATGGGTTTGTCCGGAAGCCGAGATGGTGATTTCCGTACCGGTGTAATGGATGGGGTTTACTTTCACCAGAATGCGGAGGCCATCGGGGAGAATTTTCTTAAAATATTGGTGAACGATGTTTTGACCTTTCGCCATGAATTTTTTTAAGTTTAGCCATGCTCCGGTTAAACGTTCCTGAAAGAATTGAAACCGGCCGGCTGGTACTCCAGCGGCTAAGGTACGAAGATGCAGAAGAAATATTTTATACGTACGCCAGCAAGTCCGAGGCCACCACGTATATGTCGTGGCCAACGCACCAATCCATTCGCGACACCCACACTTTTTTGCGTTACGCTATTCATGGCTGGCAGGCTGGTGTTGATTATTCCTTTGGCATTCGCCTGAAGGTATCGCACCGGCTCATCGGCAGTATCGGGCTGGTGAACAATGACGGTAAAGTGCAATTCGGGTATATCTTGAGTCCGGTACAATGGGGCCAGGGTTACGCTACCGAAGCTTGTGGCGCCCTGCTGGATAGGGTTAAAACCCTGCCGGGCATTAAACGGATCGGGACGTTTGCGGATGCTGAAAATACTGCCTCCATACGGGTACTGGAAAAATGCGGCCTCACCCTAGAGGCACGCAAGCGCGGCTGGTTCCGGTTTATCAACCAGGGCAATGAGCCGAAAGATTGCATTTTGTTTACGCTGGAACCGTAGCGGGCGAAAAGATCTCCCGGACATCGATGGTGTTCACCCAATCTTCCTCCAACTTGTCGGCCCAGGTGCGCAGGTACGTTACCACATCTTCTTTGCGGTTGTACAGCAAGTACCGGGCTTCATCCGGCAAGGCCTTCAGTACCTCGGGGTCGGATAGTTTTTCGAGGTGCTTCAGGTCGGTACGATCAAACCCGAAGGCCAACATCGCTGAAATCAGGTCATCCATCGGCCAGCCGCTGGCGGGGCAGTACTCATTAAGTTGTTCATTCCAATCGCCATTGCGCTGCATGGCCCGTTGGTGAATTTCACTTTTTTTTAACCGGGTAATCTCCCGGGCAAGGAAACCACAATTGCACGAGCCCATGTGTCCCCATTGGTAATCGGTGCTGGTTTCAAGCCGGGCTGCGGTTTTCCGGAGGGTATCGATCAGGGTGAGGGATGTACGGGCCATAGGTTGTTTTCTTTAAAACAAGTTAATCCTTTTTAGGTTTAGGATCAGGGTAAATTGCATCAGAATGTGTGCTTTGGTCTGCGCACTCCTTTGGATCGTTGTAATCCGGATGTTAAAAACATTCGACCACTGACGGGGTCGAAATTAATGTGATATTTTTCTACAAACATTTGACCCCTCCAGGGTCTTGATCTCGTTTAGACTTCTAGTATAGCGGCCAATTAGTTCATTGTGGTTTATAGATTTTAGGAATGCGTTGAATTCAAATTAGTATCCGCGTATCCGGGAACAGATTTTGTAATTCCGAATCGCTTTGCTATACTTGCCCGATAAATTTTCAGTTCATGGGAAAAGGCGATAAAAAGTCGAAGAAAGGAAAGCTTTGGAGAGGTTCTTTTGGTGTTTCCAGGAATAAGAATAAAATCAAGACCCGGATGAAGCGTGCGACAACCAAAAAGGTAAGCGGAGCGAAGGCTGAAGCCAAAGCCGCAAAGCCGCGGAAGACAGCCCGCAAAAAGGCAGAAGGATAGTAAAATGAAACGGTATAACACGATAGCATGGTGGTGGCACAGGTTCGAGACGAATCGGTGGACGGCTATGCGTTAGCGTGAGGCTGAAGAATATTCAGAAGGCCCGCCCCGATTCAACGGAGCGGGCCTTTTCTTTTTTGTGGTATGGAAAATTGAATTTGTAATGAACGTGAAACTTAAAACGTATACTAAAAAGCTGTTAGCAGACACCTTAACTCCCGTGAACATCTACCTGAAACTACGCGATGTTTTTGCGGGCAGCATTCTGTTGGAGAGTTCCGATTACCACGGTCACGAAAACAGTTTGTCGATGATCTGCTGCGATCCGGTTGCCCGGTTTGAAGTGGTGAACCATCAGATCCGGATGAGTTACCCGGATGGCACCCGTGAAACCAAGTCGGTTCACGACCGTTCCGTGGTGGATGCGCTGGAAAATTTTCGTTCCGCCTTTCAGCCCGATCCGGATGTGCTGGCGGATGTTCCCGGAAACGGGTTGTTTGGGTATATGGCCTACGATGCCGTTCAATACTTTGAGGACGTGGTCGTAACCAGGAAAGAATCGCAGGTTCCGGATATCCTGTATGCCCTTTACCGGTATGTAATTGTGGTGGATCATTTCTCCAATGAACTTACCTTGGTTGAACACACGGTGGGTGGAAGCGATGCACACACATTGGATCGTATTGAGCGGCTGATTTTCAGCCATCGATTTTCTACCTACGCGTTCAGGTTGGTGAACGGGGAAGTCTCCAACCTGACCGATAAACAGTTCATGGAATCGGTTAGAAAGGGGATTGTGCATTGCGATCGTGGCGATGTGTTCCAGCTGGTACTTTCGCGAAGGTTTACCACCACCTTCAAAGGTGATGAGTTCAATGTATACCGTTCGTTGCGCTCGATTAATCCTTCACCGTACCTCTTTTATTTTGATTATGGAAACTTTAAACTGTTTGGGTCTTCACCCGAGGCGCAGTTGCAGATCAGCCGGCAGGAAGCTCATATTTATCCGATAGCCGGCACCTTCCGCAGAACCGGGGATGATCTGCAGGATGCCGAAGCAGCCAACCGCCTGGCGGCCGATGAAAAAGAAAATGCGGAACATATTATGCTGGTTGACCTGGCCCGGAACGATATGAGCCGTCATGCTCACGAGGTGAAGGTAGACGTGTTTAAAGAAATTCAATATTACTCGCATGTTATTCACCTCGTATCGAAAGTTACCGGGAAACTTAACGATCAATCCCAGACGGTACAGATGGCCGCAGCAACGTTTCCGGCCGGAACGTTATCCGGGGCACCCAAGCACAAAGCGCTGACCCTGATCGATCACTATGAAAATGTTAACCGCGGATTTTATGGAGGTGCAATCGGGTATCTCGGTTTTAACGGAGATTTCAACCATGCCATCATGATCCGGACGTTTTTGAGTCAGGACAATACCCTGACCTATCAGGCCGGTGCCGGGATTGTTTCAAAATCCAATCCCGAAAGCGAGTTGAATGAAGTGAATAATAAATTAGGTGCTTTGCGCAAAGCTGTTACGATGGCTGAAACTTTATAAGGGTTATGAAAATTCTGATTCTCGATAATTACGATTCCTTCACCTACAACCTGGTGCATATGGTACGCGAACTGAAATACGATTACGAGGTGCACCGCAACGACAAGATTACACTTGAAGCCGTGCAGCAATACGATAAAATTCTGTTGTCGCCTGGTCCCGGCATTCCCGATGAGGCCGGATTGATGAAAGCGATTATAAAAGAATACGCATCTACCAAGAGCATCCTGGGCATTTGTCTTGGTCACCAGGGCATTGCCGAAGTGTTTGGCGCGAAACTGTATAACATTCCCAAGGTGCTGCACGGTGTCACCTCTATCGCACACGTGGTGGATGGGGAAGAAACGTTGTTTACAGATTTACCACCGGCATTTCAGGTTTGTCACTACCATTCGTGGGTGGTGTTGCCGGAATCGTTGACGCCTGAACTGAAAATTACCGCAACGAATAAGGAAGGGTTGATCATGGGATTGCGTCATGTAACGTACGATGTAAAGGGATTGCAATTTCATCCCGAATCCATCATGACTCCTGAAGGACCGAAAATGATCGCGAATTGGCTGAAGGGGTGATTTAAAAATTCCAAATTCCAGATTCAAAATTTCAGATTTGGAATCTGAAATCTGGAATCTGAAATCTGGAATCTGAAATTATTAAAAATGAAACTACTAAACGACCTGATCGATCACCAATCGTTAACCCGCGAAACCGCCCGGCAGGTGTTGCTTGACCTGGCTTCCGGTACCTACAACCCCAGCGAGATGTCGGCTTTCATGACCGTGTACATGATGCGCAACATTACCGTAGATGAGTTGCAGGGCTTTCGCGATGCGATGCTCGAATTGTGTTTACCGGTTAAGGTAGATGCTCCGGTGATGGACGTGTGCGGAACCGGTGGCGATGGAAAAAACACGTTTAACATCTCCACACTTTCAGCTTTTGTGGTGGCCGGTGCCGGACAACCCGTTGCGAAGCATGGGAATTATGGCGTTTCGTCTGCCTGTGGTTCATCGAACGTGCTGGAATATTTCGGCTACAAATTCACCAATGATGTGGATGAGTTGAGACGGAGTCTGGATCGGGCGAACATTTGTTTTATGCACGCCCCGTTATTTCACCCGGCCATGAAAAACGTAGCGCCCATCCGTAAGGAATTAGGAGTGAAGACATTTTTCAACATGCTTGGCCCAATGGTGAACCCTGCCTTTCCCAAGAAACAACTGGTTGGCGTTTTTAATTTGGAACTGGCGCGGCAGTATGGGTATTTGTACCAGGAAACAGACAAGGATTTTTTAATTCTTCACGGACTGGATGGTTACGATGAAATTTCGCTGACCGGTCCCTTCAAATATTTTTTCAACCGGGGTGAACGAATGGCTACTCCGGCCGATCTGGGAATGCCGCAACTGCATGCATCCGATCTTGCCGGGGGAAACACCGTTGAGGAGTCGGCCACAATTTTTTTGGCGGTGCTTGAAGGGAAGGGAACGCCCCAGCAGCAAGCGGTTGTTATCGCCAACGCGGCCATGGCCTTGTTTTGTGCCGATCAACCGGCCGGTATGGAGAGCGCTGTTGTAAAGGCAACGGAGTCGTTGAGTTCCGGCAGGGCGTATGCGGTTTTTAAAAAACTGATTAACAAAGATTGATGAATATCCTCGATAAGATCATCGCGCATAAGCGGAAAGAAGTTGCCCAACGGAAGTTGCACGTTCCGGTGGGTGCGTTGGAAAAGCGAGAGCACTTTTCCCGGCCTTGCTTTTCCCTGGTGAAGGCACTTCAGCAAAACGATGCCTCAGGAATTATTGCCGAGATTAAACGGAAGTCGCCTTCGCAGGGCATCCTCCATCCGGATGTTTCGATTGAGAAAATTGCTACCGGGTATGTGCAGGCCGGAGCCTCGGGGTTATCCATTCTTACCGATCACGAATTTTTTGGAGGTACGGATGCGGATTTACTACAGGCCCGCAGGTTAACTTCCATTCCGATTCTCCGCAAGGATTTTATTGTGGATGAATACCAGCTTATTGAAGCGAAAGCCATTGGAGCAGATGGTATCTTGCTGATTGCTGCTGTGCTATCTCCCGTTCAGGTTAAACAGTGGGTAACGGTGGCGCACGGTTTGGGATTGGAAGTGCTGCTGGAAATCCATGACGAACCTGAACTTTTAAATAACCTGGAATCCGGTGCGGATATGATCGGTGTAAACAACCGTAACCTGAAAACGTTCGAAGTTTCGGTAGATACCTCCCGAACGTTACTGGACAAAATTCCGGACGATGTGATTAAAATCTCGGAAAGCGGGATTGATGCCGTTGACGTTGTGCGGGAATTGCGGGTGCTTGGGTATGACGGGTTTTTAATGGGGCAGAATTTTATGAAACATGAAAAGCCGGAAGCAGCGTGTGAAAAGTTTATCCAGGAATTACGAACGTTGAATTATACATGAAGAATCCGGTGCATATTAAAATCTGCGGCATGCGCGACCTGGAAAACATCCGGGAGGTAGGTGCTTTGTTACCGGAGTATATGGGCTTTATTTTTTATGCACCTTCGCCACGGTATGTGGGTGATGATTTTCAATTACCGGAAGATTTGCCCGAATCGATCAGGCGTGTAGGTGTTTTTGTAGATGAATCTTTTGTGCGCATCCTGGAACTTTCACAGAAGCATCGGTTGGCGGTGGTTCAGTTGCACGGAGATGAACCGGTTGCAGTATGCCGGGAGTTGAAGCGGCATCAAATTAAGGTGATCAAAGTCTTTCGGATCGGGACATCAGTTGATTTTTCTGTACTCAATCCATACAAAGAAGTTGTTGATTATTTTCTGTTTGATACAAAAGGGAAATATTATGGCGGTAATGCAAAAACATTTGACTGGGAAGTATTAAAGGCGTATGATCAGGAAATCCCGTTTTTTCTAAGTGGTGGATTGAATTCTGATAATATGAAGAATATTTCAGCATTACGGAATATGAATCTTCATGCCCTTGATTTGAACAGCGGGGTTGAACGTAAGCCGGGCGTAAAAAGTGTGGAGAAGATCAATCAGCTAATAGGCAATCTGAAATCTGAAATTTTAAAATCTGGAGATGTGAGCTTATGAAGTATACTGTAGATAAACACGGATATTACGGCAACTTTGGCGGAGCCTATATCCCCGAAATGTTGTATCCGAACATGGAAGAACTTCGGGAGCAATACCTGGAAATTATGTATTCGGAATCCTTTCAACAGGATTTTCATGCCTTGCTTCGCGATTACGTTGGTCGCCCGACACCGCTGTATTACGCCAAACGATTGTCGGAAAAGCATAAGGCGAAAATCTATTTGAAGCGGGAAGACCTATGCCATACCGGTGCGCATAAAATCAACAACACCATCGGACAGATTTTACTGGCAAAGCGATTGGGTAAGGAAAAGATCATTGCCGAAACGGGTGCCGGTCAGCACGGTGTGGCTACCGCCACGGTATGTGCGCTAATGGGTATGGCGTGCATCGTGTACATGGGCCAGCTCGATATGGAACGGCAGCGACCCAACGTAGAGCGCATGCGCATTCTTGGCACCACCGTAGTGCCGGCAACTTCCGGTAACATGACACTCAAAGATGCAACCAATGAAGCCATGCGCCATTGGATCAATCATCCTACGGATACGCATTATATAATCGGCTCGGTGGTCGGGCCGCACCCATACCCGGATATGGTGGCGCGTTTTCAATCGGTCATCAGTGAAGAGATTCGCAAGCAATTAATCCTCCTGGAAGGAAATCCTTATCCCGATTATGTGCTGGCTTGTGTGGGCGGAGGCAGCAATGCAGCCGGTGCCTTTTACCATTTCCTGGAGGATGAACACGTTCAATTGATCGGCATTGAAGCAGCCGGGAAAGGAATTGATTCGGGCGAATCGGCTGCCACAACAGCGTTGGGTAAACCGGGTGTGCTTCACGGAAGTAAAACGTTGCTCATGCAAACCGATGACGGGCAGGTGGTGGAACCTTACTCCATTTCTGCCGGCCTCGATTATCCCGGCATCGGCCCGATTCATGCCCATTTGTTTGAAACCGGTCGCGTGCAGTTTTTAAGTGCAACGGACGATGAAGCCATGCAAGCCGGAATTGAATTAAGCCGTACGGAAGGAATTATCCCGGCCATTGAATCAGCTCATGCCGTGGCGGTGTTGGGTAAATTAGACTTTAATCCCGATGATGTGGTGGTGATAAACCTGTCGGGTAGAGGAGATAAGGATTTGGAGACGTATATTCGTTGGGGGAGGTATTAGGGGATTTTGAATGACGAATGTGTTGATGTGTTAAGGAAGTCAGGATACTGTGCG
>CAZOYJ010000161.1:0-7930 GCA_964583905.1 uncultured Roseivirgaceae bacterium | reverse complement strand
CCTTCATCACCAGCAAAAAGAAAGGCTTAAGCAGAAACTTAAGCCTTCCGGATTAAATAATTTTCAATTTATGGACGTACCAATTCAATATGCATACCCTCGTATACAAAAGCCACCAGCATCCATACTACAAATACCATGGGTATGAGTATAGACCAAAGTAATACCTTGGCTTCATACCTCAAGTGCATGAATTCACCCACAATATAGGCGGCCTTAACGATGGTCATCAGAATGAACGTCCAGATTCTCAGGTCTTTCATTTCATGCGGAACGCCAAAGGCAACTGCGAATTCAAGCGCTGTTACCAGGCCTAAGATTCCGGCAACCGTCCAGAGTTTTTTAATCTTGGCGGTATCGGGTGGAAGAACAGTTATTTGTGGTGTATCTTCAGTGTGTGCCATAAGTTGGATACTTTTTAAATGTAATTAAACGAGATAGAAGAATGTGAATACAAATACCCACACCAGATCTACAAAGTGCCAGTACAAACCAACCTTTTCAACCATTTCATAATGCCCTCTGCGCTCGTACACTCCGGTTACGGTATTATAATAGATCAGAAAATTTAACAGCACTCCGCTAAAAACATGGAAGCCGTGAAAACCTGTTATAAAGAAAAAGAATGCGGCAAAATCAGGCGGGCCGTATTGATTGATGGAGAGATTAGCGCCAAAAATTTTAGTACCATCAGCTAAAAGACCACCAGCATCAGTACCGTGAATAAAGTGTGCCCACTCCCACGCCTGGCAACTCAAGAAAGTTAACCCACCAATAATGGTCCACAACATCCACTTCTCAACAGCTGGTCTATCCATCCGTTGGCCGGCCTCTACGGCCAATACCATTGTTACCGAACTCATGATGAGAATAAACGTCATCAAACCTACAAATACCAGGGGCGCATTCAAACCATGGAAAAAGGGAACGGCTTCAAATACCTTTTCGGGAATAGGCCAGTATGCTTGTGAAAATTGAAACGCATCGACCGCTCCTTCGTAGGCTTTATGCGAAGAACGCACAAGTCCGTAGGTGATGAGCAATGCTGAAAAGGTAAACGCATCGGAAAGGAGGAAGAACCACATCATCAGTTTGCCATAGCTGGCATTCATGGGGGAAACTCCGCCATCCCATACGGTTTTACCGGGGGCAGGTACGGTTACAGGAGAAGTGCTTGCCATTGTATTGTGTACGGTTTTGGGTTATGGATTCAATATTAAGAATACGAACAAATATAGCCAAAGTCCACCCAAAAAATGCCAATACGTAGCGCACATTTCGAGTTGATCGAGGCTTTTAGCATGGACTTTATAGTTAAATGCAGACGTTAAAACAATGCCGAGAAACACCAGTCCGCTGACGATATGCAAACCGTGAACGGCCGGTAAAACCCACAGGAATGAGTGCGACACATTGCTTCCGGTAAAATGCTGCTTCAGGACAATCATTTCCTGAAACGCATAATATTGCCCAACCAAAAAGGCGATGCCCAGCACGACCGTTAGCGATAGCGCCAACTTAACCCGCTCCAGGTTATCGCGCTTGGCAGCCCGGTACGCCCATACCATAGTCACACTGCTGAGTACTACCAAAACCGAAGTTGATTTAAATAAATCCGGTAAAATAATTTCAGCCCAGCCGGCATCGGCACGTTTCACAAGATAGGCGCTCGTCCACGCACCAAACAACATCACCACACTCATCATAAAAAGCCACAACGCAAACTTTTTAGGATTCATGGAAAGCTGCGGCTTTGCCTCCTCTACTATTTTTAATTCTTTAATTTCGGTTGCCATTGATTACGATTCCAAATTTCAGATTCTAAATTTCAAATTCCTGATTCCCGTTTGCAAGTCCTAATATCTAAGTCCTAAGTCCTAAACCTTATCCAACAAATAAGCAATCTGTACAATCGGTAAATACAAAAACGATCCAAACATAATGCGCACGGCACTGACCCGGCTTCCCGTTTTCATCAGCGAAAAAGTTTGGGCTAAAAATAAAATCCCGCAAACCGTTACTACGATGGCCGAATCAATTCCGGTAATGCCAAACTTAGCCGGAAGCAATCCAAGCGGTAACAGAAATAAGGTGTAAATCATAATCTGGATCGCTGTATTCATATCCTTCTTTCCGTCAAACGGCAATAACTTAAACCCGGCCTTTTTATAATCCTCATCGGCCAACCAGGCGATGGCCCAGAAGTGTGGGAATTGCCAGATAAATTGAATCCCGAATATGATCAACGCTTCATGCGAAACCACTCCGGTGGCCGCAACCCACCCTAACAAGGGAGGTAATGCGCCCGGAATAGCTCCCACAAATACAGCTACCGGCCCCACACGTTTCAAAGGTGTGTAAACAAAGCTGTACAACAGCATGGAGATAACCGACAGCCCTACCGTAAGCAGGTTGGTGTAGTAGTACAGAATTGCCAGGCTAATGGTAAACACGATAGCAGCAAAGATCAGCGCTTCACGAACCGTAACCCGGCCTGTAGGCAGCGGACGGTTCATGGTGCGGGTCATCATCTTATCAAAATCTCTTTCGATGACCTGGTTGAGGGTGATCGAAGCACCACTCAATAGAAAACCGCCTGTAAATAACATGATCAGGGTTGGCCAGTGAAGGATTGGCGATGCCAGCGTAAACCCAAAGGCGCAGGAAAACGCAACCAGCAACGACAAGCGGAACTTGAGTAACTCCCAATAGGCTTTTGCTTTGGCCAGCGCCTGGCTCATGCCGGTGAGTGATTCAATTTGTCCTGCAACCATGCTCATGTTAATGCTACTTTTTCTTTTTGATTCAGCCGCAAGAACAACAGAAATTGTATTCCAAAAGTTATTGTAGCCAGAACTAAATGTACCGGTTGAAGAAACGGTGGTACCGAAAAATACGCCATCCCCGTACCGGATAAAATCGTACCCAAAATTAACAGGATTAGGCTAAGACCGAAACCCTTGGCCTCCCTTGATTTAATTATTTTATACACCAAAATCGCATGAACAAGCAGTACCGCCCACGAAAAGGAGCGATGAATCAAAAAAGACACTCCCAGGGCCGAAATCCAATCTGCACGGTCAACCAGTTGGTTCGCAACCACATCCAGACTCTCCCGCACCTGAGTGCCTAAAAGAATCTGAATGAGCAACATAACCATGCCGGCCATCAACCACACGGAAGCGCCCGGAATCATCAGGGTTTTCGCTGCCGGAATTACCTGGGTTACCAGGTACACCAGCATGGCAACAATGACCAAGGCAATAAACATGTGTACCGTAATGGTCCAGGGAGTAAGGTTAGTCGAAACAACGATTGATCCGATCCAACCCTGAAAACCCACCAATACAAAAGTTGCAAAGGCGAGCATAGTGAGCTTGCGGTTTGTATTCCAATATTGAACAGACATTACAAATACCGCAAAAATCAATAGCCCGATGGTTACGCCCACTAACCGGTTAACATATTCAATCCAGGTTTTAACGGGGTTGAAATCCGCTTCTTCGCGGATGGCTTCATCGGTAAGGATTTTTTCTGCGGTTGCATTAAACCCAAAGGCATTTAAATATTGTGCAAAGCGGATATTCTTTTCGTGCCGGTGGTTGGAATAAATCTCCTTGTAATTGGATGGTAGCTCCTCTACCGAAGTGGGCGGAATCCATTGCCCGAAACATTTGGGCCAATCGGGACAACCCATGCCTGAGCCTGTGCTGCGAACAATTCCTCCTACAAGAATCAATACATAAACGGCAACTAACGTGGAAAGACTTAACGTGTAGAACCTCCGTGAATTCATCGTTCAGAATCAACCTTCAGGACTCAACAACTTACCGGAAGTTAAATCCTGAAGGTTAACATGATGCTAGTGTTTATCCCCCTCAATAACAATCGCCCCATCCCCATTGGTGGTTTCCAATTTGATCATTTCATTTTCATGAGGCAGGTTCGACTCAGGTGTTTCTGAGTACGGGATGGTTTGCGGGATATAATCTTCCTTCGCACCCGGTTTGCTGTAATCGTATGGCCAGCGGTAAACAGCCGGGATTTCACCAGGCCAGTTACCATGAGCCGGATTGCGGGGTGTAGTCCACTCCAGCGTAGTTGACTTCCATGGATTAGCCGGAGCCAATCTGCCGCGGAAAATACTGTAGAAGAAGTTAAACAGGAAGATGAATTGCGCAGCTAACGTGAGCACTGCAGCAATACTAACCAATGTATTCAAGTCGGTGAAGCCGCCAAAGGTTTCAAAATTTGTGAAGGAGTAATATCTTCTCGGGAAACCTGCAATACCGATGTAGTGCATTGGGAAGAATACCATATAAACCCCAACGAAGGTAATCCAGAAATGTACGTAGCCGAGTTTCTCATTCATCATGCGGCCAAAAAACTTCGGAAACCAGTGATAGATACCTGAGAGCATGCCAAAGAACGAAGCGCTACCCATTACCAGGTGGAAGTGAGCGACCACGAAATACGTATCGTGCAGTTGAATGTCGATGGCCGAGTTACCCAGGAAAATTCCGGTAATTCCACCAGTTAGAAAGAAAGAAACAAGGCCAATCGAAAACAACATTGCCGAGGTGAACCTGATGTTCCCTTTCCATAAGGTAGTTACATAATTAAAAATCTTTACTGCTGAAGGTACCGCAATGATCAGGGTTAACAGCATGAAGATAGAACCCAGGAATGGATTCATCCCGGTTACGAACATGTGGTGTGCCCAAACAATGAATGACAGGATGGCGATGAACAACATTGATCCAATCATCGCCTTATATCCGAAAATCGGCTTACGCGAATTGGTGGCAATAATTTCTGATGAAATGCCTAATGCCGGTAACAATACAATATATACTTCCGGATGTCCGAGGAACCAAAACAAGTGCTGGAATAAAATCGGGCTGCCCCCTACGTTGGCCAGCGCCTCGCCACCGATATAGATATCGGATAAAAAGAAGCTGGTACCAAAGCTGCGATCAAAAATTAATAACAGTGCAGCTGAGAACAACACCGGGAATGATAACAACCCGATAATAGCTGTAAATAAAATCGCCCAAATAGTAAGTGGCATACGGGTAAAGGACATACCCCTCGTACGCATGTTAATAATCGTGGTAATGTAGTTAATGCCCCCTAATAGCGAACTTACAATAAATAAAGCCATAGCCACAAGCCACAACGTCATCCCCAATCCTGAACCTTGAATAGCCTGAGGTAATGCGCTAAGTGGTGGATATACAGTCCAGCCTCCTCCGGCCGGACCTGTTTCAACAAAAAATGAAGTAAGCATCACTACACTGGATAAGAAGAAAAACCAGTAGGAAAGCATGTTCATAAAACCCGAAGCCATGTCACGCGCTCCAATTTGTAATGGAATTAAAAAGTTTGCGAACGTACCGCTTAAGCCTGCTGTAAGCACAAAGAAAACCATAATGGTACCATGCATGGTAACCAGCGCGAGATAGAATTCAGGATCAAGTTTTCCTTCCGGAGTAATCCATCCACCCAACACTGGGCGGATCCATTCCATGCTCATGTCGGGAAATCCGAGTTGCAACCGGAAAATCACAGACAGTATACCTCCCACTAGAGCCCAGAAAATACCTGTAATCAGGAATTGCTTGGCAATTATTTTATGATCCTGACTAAAGATATAGTGTGTCCAGAAATTGCCTTCATGATGCTCGTGGTCGTGATCATCGTGGTGGTGAACATCAATGTTTGTGTGCGTATGTGTTGTTGCCATGTCTTAAAAAATCTTAGTTAGAACCCACAGCAGCCGGCTGGGTTGATTGAAAATAGTTGACACCAATTTCAGCAGAAATACCTGCTTTGATCATCGCGGATTCGCGAAGTCCTGCTGGGACTTTCTTCAGGTAATCCGGATTTTGTTTTAACCACGATTCCTGTTCCTTTTTCCAGCGCTCATAATCTTCTTCCGTATCGACCACCACCGACATTTTCATGGAGAAGTGGCCCTTACCACAAATCTCTGTACAAGCCAGCTCGTAATTAAATTCAGGATTGGATAATTCATCACGCATTTCCTGGGTTGTTTTGGTAGCCACAAACTTAAATTGCGTGGGCATGCCCGGCACGGCATCCATCTTCACACGGAAGTGTGGCAAGAATACGCTGTGTAGTACATCTTTTGCCCTGATTTTTAAGAGAATTTCCTTTCCTTTCGGGATGTGTAACACCAGCGATTTAAAATCATCGAAGGTTTTATTGTCGGAAAGATCAAGTCCGAATTCATTGATGGCATCAATTTTCTGGTAGTGATAATCACCCAACACATTATCTTTTCCAGGATAACGAACGGTCCAGGCAAATTGCTGGGCGATCACTTCAATTACTTCAGCGTTTTCGGATGCCGGTGCGGTAATGTCGTTCCAGGCACGCAAACCGGTAAAAATCAACACCGCCAACACTATTGCGGGAATGATGGTCCAGGCTAATTCGAGATAGTGATTGTCGGGATAAAAGGTTGCCTTACGACCCTCTTTATATTGATACAGATAGATGAATGCAAACTTGATGATGGAGATAATGACAAAGGCCACCACGGTAACCCCCATGGTAATCCAAAATAACGTATCCGTCCAGGCACCATGCTCGGAAGCAATCGGCAAGGTGTAATAATCAAAATGCGTGTACGAATACCAGAAAAATCCTCCCATACCGAATATTCCAAACAGCACAAAGAGCAACGCATTAATACTGTTGCTGGAGCCCATGTCATCGTCTGTTTTACCCTTGGCAACGCCTACCAGGTTGCTGATCCTGAAAATCAAATACAGGATCACTAAGACGAGAACAACACCAATAACTACAATCAAGGTCATCATAATGCTTTCAAATTAAATATGGTGATGGAGGCTTTCTTCTAACAACGGATGGTTCTTTCCAAACAGCGGCATTTTTGAAAGGCTGTTCAGCGTTATGAACAGGAACGCACCCAGGAATATCAACCCTGTACCTATTTCCAGCAATCCCAATCCACCATGCTGCTTCATCACACCCGGTGTTACCATGTTGTAAAAATCAAACCAGTGACCAACAATAACAATCGGGCAGACCACTTTCAACATCGACATATGACGTTTTGCGTCTCTTGTCATTAATAACAGGAACGGAAGTACAAAGTTTAATATCAGGGTGGTATAGAAAATCCAACTAAATGGGCTGGTTGTCATCCGTTCAATAAAATACACCGTTTCTTCAGGAATGTTGGCATAGTAAATCAACAAAAACTGGCTGAACCAGATGTAGGTCCAGAAAATTGAAAAAGCAAAGATGAATTTTCCAAGGTCGTGCAGGTGATTGGCGTTTACAACCTTCAGGTAACCGGCCTCTTTGAGGTATACCACAATCAAGGTAATCAAGGCCAAAGCCGCTACCCACCAACTTGCAAAGGTATACCAGCCAAACATAGTGCTAAACCAATGGGTGTCGATACTCATCACCCAATCCCAGGCGGCCACAGACGAACTGACCGCGAAGAACACCAGGAACCACGCTGAAATGCTTCTGTTCTTAAACCAATATTTTGTATCCGCATCCAGATCTTCTGCCAGCATATTCTTCCTGATCATCAAAAAGAACCAATACCACATCCCGAAGAATATTACCATGCGGGCAAGGTAAAAGACAGGAAGGCCACCCGGTTCACCAGGCCAAAAGAAATATGGTGCTTTTCCGTCAATGATTTCATCATAACCGGAATTGGTTTGATCGTACAAATAATCGTGTGTCCAATGGAAAACATCATGACTGGTAATAAACCATAAACCAACAGTAAGTCCAAATGCAGCCGGAAGCCAATGTCCCATCGCCAGCGGGATTCGTTTCAATCCAGAAGACCATCCCGCCTGAGCGGCAAATTGTATGGCTCCAAAAAACAATCCGATAATACCCATGCCTACAAAGA
>CAZOYJ010000160.1:0-8041 GCA_964583905.1 uncultured Roseivirgaceae bacterium | reverse complement strand
TTCCATACGTGCCTGGATGATGTTCGCCAGGTTTTTGGTTGAGATTTCTTTGGTTGAACGGTTGCGAATACCGGGGATTGAAACAATCTCATTAACACTGGCCTCTTCGGAAATAGCTTTTCCAAAACGTGTCTTCAGTTGCTCTGCCTGCTGAGGCAATACCATTAAGCCTTGCTTGATGTCGTTGGTTACGATGTTGCCGCCAAACGGAATGACTGCAGAATGGCGAATGATGTTGTCGTAGAAGATCGCGATATCTGTTGTGCCGCCACCAATGTCGATCAAACAAACACCGGCTTCTTTCTCTTCATCGCTGAGTACGGCCAGGCTGGATGCCAGCGGCTCAAGGATCAGGTCTTCTATTTCAAGACCCGCCTTGCGCACACATTTATTTACATTATTGATGGCGTTGGTCTGCGCAGTAATGATGTGGAAATCGGCCTCCAGCCGAACACCCGACATACCGACCGGTTCTTTAATGCCGTCTTCATAATCCACCATGTAATCCTGTGGCATCACGTGAATGATCTGGCTGCCCGGTGGCACCACCATGCGGTACATATCCTGCGTTAAACGCTCAACATCTTCAATGGTAATTTCATCTTCACGCGAAGAGCGGGTAATGCCTCCGTGTTGAACAAAACTTCGGATGTGCTGGCCGGCAATGCCTACGTTTACCACGCCAATATCAATCCCGGCCTGATCACCGGCTTCCTTCACCGCTTTTTCAATGGCATGCACGGTCTTATCGATATTGAAAACAATGCCTTTCACGACACCTTCCGATTCGGCTTTGCCCATGCCGAGCACTTCAAGTTTGCCGAACTCATTTTTGCGGCCCACGATAGCACAGATTTTTGTTGTGCCTATATCGAGCCCGACTACTATTTTTTCATTTTCCATGAGCGTTTAGATTTATAGTGGTTGTTATTTTTTAGTTCTCATTTGATTATTCTGCTACAATTTGTCCGTCATACTCCAGGCTGATGCGGCTGTACTTGTTCCAGCCCATCTGCGGAAGTATTTCTTTATAAAATATTTTCAGCTTCTTCAATTTCACATTCAGGTTTTCAGCTCTTCCGAATTCAATGGTCTGGCTTCCGATCTGCGGCAGAATGAAGATTCTGCCTTTGCTGTTGATATCCAGTTGGGCGACTTGCGCGCGCCAGAAATTATCGTTTCGGATGGTGGTGAGCATCCCGATCAATTCTTTACCATCCGGATGTTTATGGATGTTTTCCAGACGAATGAATTGCCGCACATACGGACCGCTGATTAACGTAACCCGTGCGGTAAATTTCTCGGAGGTGGGCATGAGGGTCCCGTCTTCTGCGATATACGCATCGGGTCCATCTTCACGAACAATCCGCGCAAGCGGCCTGCGCAGGGTAGCCTTTACCACCAGGTTTCCCTTTACATCGCTATATAAGTCAGCGTCTTTTATAAACCGGTCGGCTTTAATACGCTTTTCAATTTCTTTCAGGTTGAGGCGGTTCAACGGAGCGCCCTTCAGGTTTTCATGCTCCAACTGCATTAACCGCACGATATCCTGTTCATCGATAAAATGATTTTCGCGAATGTTTTCAATTTTGATCACGATATCGCTCACCGCAATGGATTCATGTTGCTGCTCAGTGAAACCAATAAAGAAAAACAGCACCGCCAGGGCCGTGATCATCTTTAATTTTTTACCGATGCTGAACTTAACCTTCATAACGCTTCGTCAATAAACTTTTGATGGGTTGAACAAACGTATCGATATCTCCCGCCCCAACGGTTGCCAATACTTCCACTTCGTGCTGCTCCAGTTTCGCCATGAGGTCGTTCTTTCCGCACCGCACTTTCACCGGGCTGGTTACGGCCTTCATAATCATGTCTGAATCTACCCCGGCAATGGGCAGTTCACGGGCCGGATAAATGTCCATCAGAAACAGTTCATCGGCCAGGCTCAGGCTTTTTGAAAATCCTTCCGCAAAATCACGGGTGCGGGTAAACAAGTGCGGTTGAAATACAACTGTTAATTTTTTACGGGGGTACATCGACTTCACCGATTTTAAAAAAGCATCAATCTCGGTTGGATGGTGTGCGTAGTCGTCAATGAAAATCACCTTGTCGTTGCGGTACACAAATTCAAACCTTCGTTTAACACCTTGGAAAGATTCGAGCGCTTTTTTGATTTGCGTAACCGATATACCACACAACATTGCAGCTACCGATGCTGCTACGGCATTTTCTACATTATGAAAACCGGGGACACCGAGCCTGATGCGTTCAACCATACCACTAAAGCCCATCAGGTCAAACTCAAAAAATCCGCTATGCGCTTTTATGTTGCCGGCAAAAAATTGTCCCCGGCTCATGCTGTAGATATATTTAGTTATCGAATTATTATCGGCTGCCAGTTTATCCACAATGGATTCCTGGATGATGATCGATCCACCAGATTTAATCTGGCTGACAAAATCGCGGAACGAGACAATCATGCTTTCATGATCGCCATAGATATCGAGGTGATCCGGATCGGCCGAAGTAACAATGGCAATTTCCGGGAAGAGTTTTAAGAAAGAGCGGTCAAACTCATCGGCCTCGGCAACGACAATTGTATCGGCACTAATTTCTCCATGCATCACCAGGTTCGATTCGTAGTTGGTGGTGATCCCGCCCAGGAAAGCCACCATATTCTTACCGGCCGATTTCAGAATGTGCGCCACCATGGAAGAGGTTGTTGTTTTTCCATGTGTTCCGGCTACGGCAATCGTTTTATAATTTTTAGTAAGCAGGCCCAGTACTTCGGAACGCTTCAGAATGGTATACCCTTCACTTAATAGGTAAAGGTATTCCTGATGATCTTTGGGAATAGCCGGTGTAAACACAACCAGGGTTTCTTCCTTTCCGGCCCTCACTTCTGCCGGAATATTCAGCACGTCATCCTGGTAATGAATATTCATACCTTCTTCCACCAATTCCCGGGTTAACAATGTTTCCGTACGGTCGTAACCGGAAACGGCCAGCCCTTTCTTTTTAAACCAACGGGCCAACGCACTCATACCGATACCGCCAATACCGAGGAAATAAATGTTGCGATATGCATCCAGATTCTTCATCAGTTCATCACCATTACAAGGGGTTGCCGGTCACCGGATACCGGTTTTCGGCCTGGCACCTCAATCAGTTTTTCAATTTCATTCACGATATCTTCGGTGGCGTTGGGCTTAGCCAGGGCCGCAATGTTGGCACCCAGTTTTGCCGTAAGCTTTTCATCGTACAGTAACTTCAACGCTTCCCGGATTAAGTTTTGTCTTGCTTCTGAGTCTTTTACCAGTATGGCAGCCGACTTTTCTACCAATGCTTTTGCATTTTTGGTTTGATGATCTTCCGCTACGTTTGGCGAAGGAACCAGAATGGTTGCCTTGCCGGCCACACACAATTCGGAAACCGCAATGGCGCCCGCCCTCGAGATCACCACATCGGCAGCCGCATAAGCGAAATCCATTTCTTTCAGAAAATCTACCATGCGGATTTTCCGTAAGTCGTGTTTGGCCAGCCGCGCTTTATAATCTTCGAAATATCCTTTACCGGTTTGCCAGATTACCTGAATCTTCGCATCCTGGAATTGATCGATGCCGTTGAAAATACTTTCGTTGATGGTGCGTGCCCCCAAACTTCCTCCAATAACCAGTAGCGTGCGGGTATGGGCATCAAATCCAAAGTGATTCAAAGCCTTATGCTTTTTATCGGCTAGATTTAAAATCATTTGCCGAACAGGGTTTCCGGTTAACACGATTTTTTCAGCCGGGAAATATTTCTCCATGCCTTCATAGGCAACGCACACTTTGCTAACCTTCTTAGCCACCTGCTTGTTGGCCAGGCCCGCAAACGAATTTTGCTCCTGGATCAGGGAAGGCACTCCGGCTTTTGTTGCCGCCATCATCATTGGGCCACTGGCATACCCACCCGTACCGATTACCGCATGCGGTTTAAATCGCCTGATGATAACTGCTGCCCACACGTAACTCACCACTACCTTAACCGGGAACAACACATTGGAAAGAGTTAGGGATCGTTGTAAACCGCTTATCCATAACCCAATGATTTTATACCCTGCTTCGGGCACGCGGGTCATTTCCATTTTTCCGCGCGCACCAATAAAAAGTATCTGCGCATCGGGGTGACGTTCCCTGAAGGCATTGGCAATGGCAACGGCCGGAAAGATGTGGCCTCCAGTTCCGCCACCGCTGATGATTAATCGATATGGTACTTTCTTCTCCACCACTATGCGGCTTTCGCTTCCAGATTCCGGTTTTCTTTTTCTACTGTGTTCTCATTTTTCTGAGTCCAGGTTTCATCGCGTTCGCCCCGGCTTACACTCAGGATGATGCCGATCGATAAACCTGTAAACACCATGGATGTACCGCCCATACTGATCAGCGGTAAGGGCTGACCGGTAATCGGACCGAGTCCTACTACAACACCCATGTTGATCATGGCCTGACAAACAATGTCAAAGCTCAATCCCGCAGAAAGTAATCCTGCAAAGGCCCGCTCACTGTTGTAGGCGGCTTTCATGCCGCGGTGCAACAACACCAGGTAAAGCGCCAACACAACCATGCCACCCAGCATGCCATATTCTTCAATAACAATGGCATAGATAAAATCGGAGTACGGATGCGGGAGGATGTTACGCTGATCGCTGTTACCCGGACCTTTACCCGTAACACCACCGGTTGCAACAGCAATGTGGGCGTGCATTGCCTGGAACGGGAGTTCTTTCTCGCCCTTTACATATTCAATAAAATCCGTAACGCGGGTTATCACCGTGCCTCCGCGCGTACCAAACTTAAAGGCCAACGCCCCGAGCAGTACGCCAACAAAAAACAACATGGCCAGGTACTTCATCGGTACGCGACCGATGAACAGGATGATCATACAGGTGAGCAACAACAGTACGGCTGTCGACATATTGGTAAGCGCGATGAGCCCGCAAATGATACCGCACCAGAACAACACCGGGATAAGTGACTCTTTAAAGTCACCGATATTTTGTTGACGCTTCGCCAACATGCTGGCGAGGTTAACTATCAAAGCCAGGCTGGCAAAGTCGGAAGGTTGAAACGAACCGATGATCGGCACGGCAATCCAGCGTGCAGCATCGTTAATGGTCGTACCGTGTGTAAAGGTATAGACCAGCAGCGGAACACTGATCCACAAGGCAACCCGCGATAGCCTGGAGTAATACCGGTAATCCACGCGGTGGGCAAACCACATGGCAGTTAAACCAATCATAATATGAAGGGTGTGTACCACCAGGTATTTCTCCGGGCTTACAGCACGCTTATAGGCGAGCGTTCCGATAGAACTGTACACCACCAAAATGCTGATCATGGACAGCATGAACACTACAGCCCAGATCACCCGATCGCCCTGAAGATTTGCATCCGCCCATGTTTTCAGTTTATTCATGCCAATTGATTTTCAACTTCCTTTTTTAATTCTTGTACCGCTTTGCGAAACTGATCGCCCCGGTCTTCATAATTTTTAAACAAATCGAAACTGGCGCAAGCCGGTGATAACAACACTACATCGCCCTGTTTCGCTTCCTGCAAAGCAAGTCGTACCAGCGTTTGTACACTTTGGGTTTCATGGATGGCGGGTACAATGCCGTTGAAGAACTTCTTCAGTTTGTCATTTTCCTTGCCGAGACAGATCAGGCTTTTAACTTTTCTGCTGACCGGCTCTTTGATCAGGTTATAATCGTTGCCTTTATCAATGCCTCCGGCAATCCACACGATGGGTTGCTCAAAACTTCCAAGGGCATACACCACCGAATCCACATTGGTGGCTTTCGAATCGTTGATGAAATCCACACCGTTGATGCTGCCCACCGGTTCAAGGCGATGCGGTGCATTCTTAAATGATTTTAAGCCTTCCCTGATTTGCTTCAGTTTCACACCGGCCAGTTGGGCGGCTGTAACTGCAACCATCGTATTGATGAGGTTATGGGAACCCTTTAAGGTTGTTTCCTGCTGTGATATGGAGAAGTCTTCGGTCAGCTTGAAATTCATGGCCTGACCATCGTAGCTAATGGCTGTTCCTCCGTGCAAACTCACCGGACTTTGAACAGGCGTAATTTTCCGTGAGGCTAATGCTGAAGCAATAACCGGGTCATCGCTGTAATAAATGAAGTGATCCCGGGCATTCATGTTCTGGATCAATCTGAATTTTGAAGCCGTATAGTTTTCCATAGATCCGGCATACCGATCCAAATGATCGGGTGTGATGTTGAGTAAAATGCCGATAAAGGGTTTGAAGGTTTTGGTACCATCCAATTGGAAGCTGCTGATCTCCAGCACATACCAATCGTGGGTTCCATCGGCTACTTTGCGTGCCAGGCTCTCGCCCACATTACCCGCTAATGCAACGCTATAACCGGCAGTTTTTAAAAGATGATACGTGAGCAGCGTAGTGGTGGTCTTGCCATTGGTGCCGGTAATAGCAATTACTTTTCCTTTCATGTGGCGGAACCCGAATTCAATCTCATCAATGAGCTCGATTCCTGCCGACTTAATCTTGACAATGATCGGGGCCTGCTCCGGAATGCCCGGGCTTTTAATAACCAAATCAGCATTCAGGATTTTTTCTTCCGCATGACCACCTTCTTCAAATTCAATTTTGCTGCGGATGAGATCATCCCGGTAATTGCTTTTGATCGCTCCGATGTCGGAAACAAAAACCCCATAGCCCTTCTTCTTCGCGAGCAAGGCTGCTCCCGTTCCGCTTTCACCAGCTCCTAATATGACTATTCGTTCGCTCATCTTAATTTCAAGGTTGCCAGACTGAGTATGGCCAACAATATGCCTACAATCCAAAACCGGGTTACGATTTTAGCTTCATGTAAATTCTTTTTTTGGTAGTGGTGATGCAGGGGCGACATCAAAAAAATTCTCCTGCCTTCGCCATATTTTTTCTTCGTGTACCGGAAGTACGATACCTGGATAATCACCGAAAGATTTTCAATCAGGAAAATGCCACATAAAACCGGTATCAATAATTCCTTACGAACAGCCAATGCCAGCACGGCAATTACACCACCAATGGTGAGGCTACCGGTATCGCCCATGAATACCTGTGCCGGGTAAGCGTTGTACCACAAAAAGCCAAGACAGGCCCCTACGAAAGCCGTAGTAAAAATTACAAGTTCACTCAGGTTGGGGATGTACATGATATTCAAGTAACTTGAAAAGTCAACCCGACCTGAGAGGTAGGCAAAAATGGCCAGTGTCAAGGCAATGATTCCGGAAGTGCCGGCCGCCAGTCCGTCAATTCCATCGGTAATGTTTGCGCCATTCGAAACAGCTGATACGACTACCATCACCACCAGCACATACGTTATCCAGGTAAAGTCGGCAGGAAGGAATGGGAGAATATTTCGGTAATCCAGTTCATTATTTTTAAGAAAGGGAATGGTGGTTTTGGTTGATTTAACATCGTTATACCTGAGCACAGGCGCCTCATCATTTTCCTGCTGAGTGTTTAAAAGCGACAAGGTTGAGAGGCTTGCCAGCGAATTGGGTTGAACTTCGCGCACCACAACGCCATCGTGGAAGTACAGTGTTAATCCTACGATCAATCCCAACCCCACCTGACCGATAATTTTAAACCGGCCGGCCAATCCTTCCTTGTCTTTTTTAAATACTTTGATGTAATCGTCCAGAAATCCGATCATCCCCATCCACAACGTTGCGATGATCAACAAGACCACGTAAATATTATCCAGTCGGGCAAACAAGAGTGTAGGAACAAGAATGGCTGCGATAATGATTAATCCGCCCATGGTTGGTGTTCCTCTTTTTTCAAGCTGACCTTCCAAACCCAAATCACGAATCCGCTCCCCAACTTGTTTTTTTCTCAGGAAGGCAATCAGGTGCTGGCCGAATGTAATGGTAATCAGTAACGAGAAGAATGCTGCCATCCCTGCACGGAACGAGATGTACTTGAACACCCCTGCTCCGATCAGGTCGAATTGCTTGTCCAGATAATCAAA
>CAZOYJ010000159.1:0-8086 GCA_964583905.1 uncultured Roseivirgaceae bacterium | reverse complement strand
TCTTCAACTCAAGGGCCGGTGGAAATCTCATTCGTACCCTCCCCGCCAATCGCTTTTGTTGCCGGCTCCGGAATGAGTACATTCGTAAGCGGCCCATTGACCCTAAACAATCATGGAGTTGACGCCTGATAAAGCATACACCTGTTCCAATTGTGGTGCAGACGTTCAGGGGAATTTTTGTCAGCATTGCGGACAAAGACAGCCCCGGCCAACCGATTTTCACTTTACGGAAATCATGAAGCAGGCTTTTGGCGAAATAACCGACCTCGATGGAACGATTTGGAAAACGGTACATTACCTGTTCCGGTATCCCGGAAAACTAACGTACGACTTTCTGCAAGGAAAACGAAAACAGTATATCAATCCGTTCAAGCTCTATCTTTTAGCTTCGCTCCTTTATTTTTTAGTGTTCTCGTACAGTTCAAAAGGAACTATTGTTGATCTTGAAATGGCGTTTAAACTTGATCTGTATGGAAATACAAAAGACCTCGTCATGCAGCTTTGGGACCCTGCTAAACAAAGTCAGGAAGAATTCATGGAAACCTTTATCCAGGCGACCCGTGACGTAAATAACCTGCTGCTATACTCGTCTATTCTGATCTTTGCCCTTTTCCTCAAGCTGTGGTTCATCCGAAGAAATATTCCCTATGCGGTACACCTGTTGTTTGCCCTGCACTTCCTGAGTTTTGGATTTATCCGGGAAGTGATTTGTTTCCCGCTCATGCTACATTATAAAATACCCATGATCATCATCCTGGCACTGCACTCGCTCTGGTACCTCTATTATGCCCTTACGCTGTGCTATCCACAAAAAAGGATTCGCGTACTGTTGAACACAGTACTCATCTATTTAAGTTTTGCATTCATTTTCAGTAACAACCTTTATGTAGCCATCTACATAACCGCCAAATTTTGGTGAGGTTCAGTTATTCGTGATTCGCAATTGCCTACTGCCTACTATTCATAATTCGTCATTCATCATCCATCATTCCCATTCGTCATTCGTCATTCCCCATTCACCTCCCCTACACCTCAAACTTCGATAGCGCCCGCATGTATTGCACGCGTTCGAATTTTGCCGGGTTGGGAACATTTTGGGCGCTCATGCTCCCCTGCATTTGTTTCACCGACTCATATTCGTTTTCCGTCATCCACTGGCGCATGGTAGCTTCTATGTTTTTCAATTCGGGAATACCCTTTTTTAGCAAGATCGAGTTCAGCATGGCCACATCAGCACCGGCCATCATGAGTTTGATCACATCCCACCCGGTATGCACACCGCTGGTAGCCGCTAATCCAGCTTTGATTCTCCCTTTCAACAGCGCTATCCAACGCAAGGGCAAACGCATATCGTAGGATTTGCTCAGCACCATGTTGGGCTGCACTTCCAACTTGCCTAAATCAATGTCGGGTTGATAGAACCGGTTAAAGAGTACCAGCGCATCCGCTCCGGCTTTGTCTAACCGTTGAGCCATGTTGGCAAGGTTGGAGAAATACGGACTTAATTTAACGGCAACCGGGATTCGCTTCACTTTTTCCTTCACTTGCGTGAGGATGTCGAGGTAATTTTGTTCCACCTGCTCGCCCGTCAGGTTCAGATCGGAAGGGATGTAGTAGATGTTGAGTTCAAGCGCATCTGCCCCGGCTTCTTCAATCCTTTTCGCAAAGTCGGTCCAGCCGCCCATGGAGTAGCCGTTCAGACTGGCGATCACCGGCATTTTAACAGCCATTTTGGCGCGGGCTATCAGGTCGAGGTATTCATCCGGACCGCTCCGGTAGTCGCCTGCCTTCGGGAAGTACGTGCGGGCCTCGGCAAAACTTTCCGTGCCTTCGATTAAATGATGCTCCAGTTCCTTGTCTTCCTGTTCCAGTTGTTCTTCAAACAGGGAGTAGAGCACCACAGCCGAAGCTCCGCAGTCTTCCATTAACCGGATGTTGTGAACATCTTCCGATAGTGGTGATGCAGAAACGACAAAAGGATTTTTTAAAGTAAATCCGAGGTATTGTGTTGACAGATCCATCATTCTTTTATTTACTCAAGCATTTTTTTTAAAATAGGCAGTAGGCAAAGTGCAGTAAGCAATTTGCCTGCTGGTAATTGCTATTGCTTTTTTTTACATCTATTCCTTCACTTAAAATCAGCATCCTAATGTACTTCAACATTGTCCGTAACGTCTTTCCCATTCACCGTTCGTGAAGCCATGTACAGCAATTCGTTGTAGCGTTCTTTGGCCTGGCGGGCAGCTTGTTCGTAGTACTTCTTCGCGTCTTCCGGGTGCGACTTCGACAACATCTTGAACCGGTTTTCGAGGTTCATGTATTCTTCCACCGTTACCTTCTTCGGTTGTGAATCGATGGTTAACGGGTTTTTACCTTCTTTTTCGAGATCGGGATTGTACCGGTACAATACCCACTGGCCCGAGTCGATCAACGCCTTCTGATGTTGTAACGGGGCTTCCATGTTGATGCCATGTGCAATACAATGCGAGTAGGCAATGATGATACTCGGGCCGTCAAAGTTCTCCGCTTCGATAAACGCTTTCAGTGTCTGCAAATCTTTTGCACCAAAGGCAATTGTGGCTACGTATACATTTCCGTATGCCATGGCCATCATGCCGAGGTCTTTCTTTCTTCCCGGTTTACCACCGGCTGCGAATTTCGCCACTGCACCGGTTGGTGTCGACTTCGACATTTGTCCGCCTGTATTGGAATACACTTCCGTATCGAGCACCAGAATTTTTACATTCTTGCCGGTTGCTAGCACGTGATCCAGTCCACCGTAGCCGATATCATAAGCCCAGCCGTCACCGCCAATGATCCACACGCTCTTACGCGCAAGATAATCTGCGAGATTAATCAGGCGTTCGTACTTCTCGCCTTTCTTATCAGCCAGTACCGATTTTAATTGTTCAATGCGTTCACGTTGTGCGTTCACGCCTTCTTCTTCTTTCTGATCGGCTGTGAGGATGGCCTGGGCCAACTCCACTCCGATTTCTTCAGCTAATTCCTGCACCAGATTCTTCGCATTTTCTTCATGCTTATCGATGGCGAGGCGCATGCCCAATCCAAACTCGGCATTGTCTTCAAACAACGAGTTCGCCCAGGCTGGTCCGCGGCCCTGTGCATTTTTGGCATACGGAGTGGTGGGCAGGTTGCCCCCATAGATGGATGAACATCCGGTGGCGTTGGCTATAACCGTACGATCACCGTACAACTGCGTGAGTAATTTTATATAAGGCGTTTCACCGCAACCGGAGCACGCCCCGCTGAATTCAAACAGCGGCCGTTGTATTTGTTGCTGGCCGATAGAGGTGATCTTAATCTGGCTTCTGTCCATGTCGGGCAGGGCATTGAAAAATTCCCAGTTCTTCGATTCCTGTTCCAGCAACGGGTGCACCGGCATCATGTTTAAGGCTTTGAGGCTGACGTTGGTTTTGTTTTTCACCGGGCAGGCTTCCACGCACACGCTGCAGCCCGTACAATCTTCAGGCGAAACCTGGATGGAATACTTCAATCCTTTTTCCTTCCATTCCTTCTCACGGCTTTCGGTGTATTTAAAGGTTGTGGGCGCTCCATCCAGGTGCTTGCCATCAAACACATTGGCGCGAATCACCGCATGCGGACAAACCAGCATGCACTTGCCGCACTGAATACAAATTTCTTCATCCCACACCGGAATCTGCAAGGCAATGTTTCGCTTTTCATATTGGGCGGTATCGCTCGGATACGTTCCATCGGGCGGGAACGCACTAACCGGAATGTCATCACCGTTGCCACCAATAATCTGGCCGAGTACCCGTTTCACAAAATCGGGCGATGATTCCTGAACCGCAGGTTGTAGTTGGGTATCTGCGTTAATGGCGGTTGGCACGGCAACTTCAAAGAGTTGTTCGAGCGTGCTGTCAACCGCTTTCAGGTTCATCTCTACAATGCGTGCGCCCTTCTTCTCATACGCTTTCTTGATGGAATCCTTGATGGCCGCAATAGCCTCCCCTTTCGGTAACACCCCGGAGATGCCGAAGAAGCACACCTGCATGATGGTGTTGATCCTGCGGCCCATGCCGGTTTCCTGTGCTACCTTTTGTGCATCGATAATAAAGAATTTTGCTTTTTTGCTGATCAATGATTCCTGGATTTCACGAGGAAGCGAATCCCATACTTTATCCACCGGCTTATCGGTATTCAACAAAAAGCTGCCGCCCGGTATGAGGTGATCCACCATGTTGATCTTCTTCAGGAAGATCGGCTGGTGGCAGGCTACGAAGTTGGCTTGCTTGATTAAATACGGTGAGTGAATGGGTTCTGGTCCGAAGCGCAGGTGCGAAATCGTCATTGACCCTGATTTCTTGGAATCGTATACAAAATAACCCTGCGCATGGTTGTCGGTATTCTCACCGATGATCTTGATTGAGTTTTTATTCGCGCCCACGGTACCGTCTGCACCCAGGCCGTAAAATATCGCCCGCACTACTTTTTCCGACTCTATATTAAAGGACGGATCAAACTCGAGACTTTTATGGGTTACATCATCTTTAATGCCGATCGTGAAGTGGTTTTTGCCGTTTCCTTCTTTCAAGTTATCAAACACCGCCACACACATGGCCGGAGTAAATTCCTTGGACGATAGTCCGTAGCGGCCGCCAATTACTTTAGGTATTACCTTGAAGGGTGCATAGCCATCTGTGTAGGCTTCCATCAGGGCGCTGGATACATCCAGGAACAGCGGTTCGGCCGGAGCACCCGGTTCTTTGGTTCTGTCCAGCACAGCAATGGATTTTACACTTGCAGGAATGGCGCTCATGAATTTGCGCAAATCGAACGGGCGGAATAAGCGAACTTTAATCAATCCAACTTGTTCGCCTTTACTATTGAGGTAGTCAACCGTTTCCTGTAGTGTTTCGGTTCCGGAAGCCATAGCCACCACAATGCGCTCAGCTTCGGGATGGCCATAATAATCGAAGAGTTTATACGCCCGGCCTGTCAACTGCGCAAACGTATCCATTTGCTGCTGCACGATTTCCGGGCAGGCGTTGAAGTAGGGATTGCAGGCTTCGCGGTTCTGAAAGAATACATCGGGGTTTTGCGCAGTGCCGCGGATGAAGGGGCGATCGGGCGACAGGGCGCGGTTGCGGTGCTGATGAATAAGTTTTTCGTTTATCATTTCCTTCATCACCGACTCATCGATCAACTCCACTTTAGCCACTTCGTGTGAGGTACGGAAGCCATCGAAGAAATGGAGAAATGGAATGCGCGATTCCAGTGTGGAGGCCTGGGCAATCAGCGCCATGTCCATCGCTTCCTGAACCGAGGCGGATGCCAGTAAGGCAAAGCCCGTTCCACGGGTAGACATCACATCGCTGTGATCGCCAAAGATGGAGAGCGCGTGCGTAGCCAGCGACCGTGCTGTAACGTGAAAGACCGTTGGGGTTAGCTCACCGGCAATCTTATACATGTTGGGGATCATCAGCAACAAGCCCTGCGATGCTGTAAAGGTTGTGGTGAGCGCACCCGATTGCAGGGCGCCATGCACGGCCCCGGCTGCACCGCCTTCGCTTTGCATTTCGATCACCGAGGGGATGCTTCCCCAGATATTTTTGATTTTCAAAGACGACCACTCATCGGCCAGTTCGGCCATGGAAGATGAGGGTGTTATCGGGTAGATGGCACAAACTTCATTGACACGGTAGGCTACATACGAACAGGCTTCGTTGCCATCAAGGGTTACATACTTTTTGGATTTCATGGGCTTTTGAGAGACGTTTCAAGGTTCACAATCATCATCTAAAACGCCTTTAAATTCCGTCTATAACCAAAATCAAAAACTGACGGAAATCACCAATTAAACTGATTTATAGCCGATTCGATGGCTGGATCCCCGTATACAAAGCATTCTGTTTTGGCCGCTTTATGAGCCAACACTTTTAATTCCCTGAAATAAGGTTTAACTTTTCTTCATAAACTAAACCCCAACCTTTATGGACATCAAAAAATTTGCACTTGGCACCGTAGCCGGAGGCGTAGTGTATTTCCTGCTAGGCTTTTTAGTGTACGCGATTTTAATGGAAGACTTTTTTGCCGGACACATGGCATCCGGAATTGCGAAAACGGAAGAGCAAATGAAATACTACCCGCTGGCCTTTGGTAATTTTGCTCACGCAGCACTGCTTGCTTATGTATTTCTGAAATGGGCAAACATTAAAACTTTTGGTGAAGGCCTGATGGGTGGTGCGGTTATCGGTTTTTTCATGACGGCCGGTTTCAACTTGATCAGTTACGATACCGCCATGATCATGTCGGCTGTGGGTACCGTTGTTGATATCTTTGTCTATACCGCCATGACAGCACTGGTAGGTGGTGTGGTGGGTGCAGTAGTGGGTATGGGCAATAAGAGCTGAGTACATTCCTTTGTCATTACAGAAAACCCTGAGCACCGGTATCAGGGTTTTTTCTTTATACTTACCTTAACCCGGTAGATCCAAATCAACCATGAACAAACGATCCTTTCTGAAAAGCCTGGCTGTACTTACAGCCGGTGGCCTGCCCAGTCTGCACGCCATGGAAAACCTGGTTTCAAAAGTGAGTCACCTTTCACCCGATGCTGTTGCGGGCGATGAGGATTTCTGGCGTAACATCCGGGGCGGGTACCGGCTTAAGCCGGATTACATCAACCTGGAAAATGGATATTATTGTTTTCTTCCGCAGGAAACTCTCGAGCATTTCATTGCCCATATCCGCGAAGTGAATTACCAGGGTTCCTACTACATGCGCACCGTGCAGTGGGAGAACAAACGCAAAACTGCCGCACGGCTTGCCGCGCTGGCCGGATGCGCTCCGGAAGAGTTGGTGATTACCCGAAATACAACCGAATCGTTAGACCTGATTATCGGTGGACAAGATTGGAAAGCCGGTGATGAAGCCGTCATGGCCGATCAGGATTATGGCGCCATGCTGAGCATGTTCAAACAGGTAGGCAAGCGGTATGGTGTGATCAACAAAGTGGTATCCGTACCCAATCATCCGCAGCACGATGAAGAGATTGTGTCGCTTTACGAAAGCGCCATTACTTCTAAAACCAAACTGCTGATGGTATGCCACATGATCAACATTACAGGGCAAATTCTGCCCGTTCGAAAAATCTGCGACATGGCCCACCGCAAAGGCGTAAAAGTGTTGGTGGATGGTGCTCATGCCTTTGCGCATATCCAATACTCCATTCCGGATTTACATTGCGATTATTATGGGGCCAGTCTGCATAAATGGCTGAGCGTTCCGCTGGGTGCAGGCCTATTGTATGTGAAGAAAGAAAACATTTCTTCCGTTTGGCCGGTGTTTGCACCTTACGACATGCCGCAGGAGAACATCTACCGGTTAAACCACATCGGAACCCATCCCGTGCATACGGATCTGGCCATCAACAATGCCCTCGACTATTTCGAAAAACTCGGAGCCGAACGAAAAGAAGCGCGGTTGCGTTACCTGCAAACCTACTGGACGAGCAAAGTAAGGGAGTTACCCCATGTGATGCTAAACACGCCTGCCGATCCGGCCCGATCCTGTGGCATTGCCAATGTGGGCATAAAAGGCATGAAGCCTGCCGACCTTGCCGATACGTTGATGAAGAAATATAACATCTACACCGTGGCCATTGATGGGGCCAACGTACACGGTTGCCGGATTACACCTAATATCTATACAACCCCGAAAGAACTTGATGCCTTTATCAGCGCGTTGAAAGCGCTGGCTTAACCAAACATCCATGAAAACAATTTTTGCGTCCTGTTGCATACTCCTTTCCGGTTTGTGTTTTTGGTCTTGTGCCACTCAAAAAAATGAATGGACCGGAGATGCTCTGGAAATTCTGAATGTTCGCCAGGCTTCCAATGATGCGTTGAAAGTATACGATGTGGAAAAAGAATTATCCTTCCTGACGGAGGATGTATTTATCACCACCGGAAACGGAACATTGATTCAGGGCACCGAAAATTTACGGGAATACATCAAGACTGTTCCGGCCGAAAAGATGTATTGGGTACGAACACCCGATGAAATTGAGGTTAATGCTGAAACAGGCCTTGCCTGGGAAAAT
>CAZOYJ010000158.1:908-8222 GCA_964583905.1 uncultured Roseivirgaceae bacterium | reverse complement strand
CATTTTCGATACATACTACTTCAATATTGCCGTAATCTGGTTTATGACTGTCGTGTTGTACATAACCTTGTATTTTGATGTGTTGCGAAAAATCATTGAAGCGGTAGAAAACAGGCGCTACCGCAAGCCGGAAAGAATGTGATTTTTTATATTTTTGCCGCACAGTTTAAAACCCATAGATCAAAATGAAAAAAAGTATGTTCAAGTATTTGTCGCTTTTTGTAATGCTTTCTCTTTTGGCTTGTGGAGGCAAGAAAGAAGCCGATGTTGCCCATGAAGAAACGGATTCGGAGGAATGGCCCCAGATGGATGAATTCCACATGGTCATGGCTGAAAGCTTCCACCCGTATAAGGATTCTGCCAATATTGCTCCGGCCATTGCCCATGCCGAAGAAATGGCAGCGTTGGCAGCTAAATGGAGTGAAAGTGAATTACCGGTTAAAGTGAATAATAGTGAGGTTAAAGCCGACCTGGCGTTATTGAAAGAAGCAACCGCAGCATTTGTTCAAACCGCCCAAAGTGGCAATGCCGAAGAGATTGGTCAGGCGTTAACCGATTTGCACGATTTGTTCCATAAACTGCAGGATGCCTGGTACAGTAACGGACATGGGCATCACCACCATTAATTCAAAGAAACAATTAGTTCAAACCGGTTGTTCGCTACAGATAGTGTAGTAGAGCAGCCGGTTTTTTTTATGTTGAAGATAGCCTGGGCACCCACGTACGTTTTACCGCTTCCACCGAATCATCGTTTCCCGATGAGCAAGTATGAAGTATTGCCCCAGCAATTGCTCTATGAGGGTACCGTTCGAGCCGATAACTTTTTTGAGCCTGAGCCGTTGGCGGAAACTACCATCCTCCGTACCCACGAAGCACAATACTGGAAAAAGTTATCCTCGTTAACGCTGAGTGATAAAGAAATCAGGCGGACCGGTTTCCCGCTATCGCACGCGTTGGTAAACCGTGAGATAACCATCATGAATGGTACGGTCAGGTGTGCGGAATATGCTTTGCAGTTCGGTGTGGCGATGAACATTGCCGGGGGTACGCACCATGCCTTTACTAACCGGGGCGAAGGATTTTGCCTGCTGAACGATATTGCGCTGGCAGCAAATCATTTACTCGATACTAAACTCGCAAACCAAATCCTGGTAGTCGACCTGGATGTACACCAGGGCAATGGAACCGCGCAGATTTTTCGCAACGAACCGAGGGTATTTACCTTCAGCATGCATGGCGCCAACAACTAGCCGCTCATTAAAGAAACCTCTGATCTCGACATCGGCTTACCCGATGGGGTGGAAGATGCTTTTTACCTGCGTACCCTCGAAACGAATCTCAACAACCTGCTCGACCAGGTGCAACCCGATTTTATCTTTTTTCAATCGGGTGTGGATATTCTGGAAACGGATAAACTTGGAAAGCTGAAGGTGAGCCTGGCCGGTTGCAAACAACGCGACAGGATTGTGCTGGAGACTGCCCGGAAGAATAAGATCCCAATAGTCGCCAGCATGGGTGGTGGTTATTCGCACGACTTCCGCCAAATCATTGAAGCGCATGCCAATACTTACCGGATCGCTCAGGAAATATTCTATTAAAGGTTTAGATTGTAACCTGCTGATTCGCATTTTTACAACATGCCTTTTACACTTTCACATCCGGCAATCGTTTTACCGTTATCCAGAATTCAATCGAAGTACATTTCCACATCCTGCCTGGTGGTGGGCAGCATTACCCCCGATTTCGAATATTTTATAACCATGAAACTTACCGGCAGGTTTAGTCATTCCTTGCCGGGGGTTTTTGCATTTGATTTACCGGTGGCCTTGGCGCTCGTTTTCATTTTTCACCTCGTTGTCAAGAAGCCCATGATTAACCGTTTGCCAACGTATTTTCATGCGCGGCTCATTACGCTTCGTGATGTTGATTTTGTCGGTCAGTTTAAAAAATATTTTCCAGGCTATATCCTTTGCTTGTTCGTTGGTATTTTTTCGCATCTCCTTTGGGATAGTTTTACGCACTCCAATGCGGTGCCGGTTCAACTGTGGCCCGTGCTGGCCGAACGGATTGATGTTGCCGTGCTTCCGGCCTGGCCGTTGTTTCGGTATGTGCAACACGGCAGTACGCTGATCGGGGCTATTGTCATCGGCTATTTTTTTCACCATCAGCCTCAAAGCACGTCCACAAGCCGCATCGGAAATTTGAACTATTGGTTAAGCATTGGGGCAATTGCGTTTTCGGCATGTAGTGTCCGGTGGGCTTTTGGTTTTGAATATTTTGGCGATGTGGTAGCCTCGGCCATCAGTTGTTTTGTATTGGGTACCATTTTGGTAAGCTTGTATTTTACCTTTCGTCAAACTCCGTCATCCCATACACCTTCATGAACTACATCAGCGAACGCAAAACACTCTGGTCGGTTATCACGGCATCATCCGTAGGAACCTTGATTGAATGGTACGACTTCTACATTTTCGGAAGTTTAGCTGTTATTTTATCGGAGCAATTTTTTCCAAAGACTAATCCAACAGCGGCATTTCTTTCAACCCTGGCTACTTTTGCGGCCGGGTTTATTGTTCGCCCGTTTGGCGCCCTGGTGTTTGGCCGGTTGGGCGACCTGGTGGGCCGCAAGTATACCTTTTTGGTAACGCTTTCGCTGATGGGCGCTTCTACGTTTGCCATTGGATTGGTTCCCAATTTTGATAGCATTGGATTTGCCGCACCTTTTTTGGTATTGATACTCCGGCTCGTGCAAGGCCTGGCCCTGGGCGGTGAGTACGGAGGCGCTGCAACCTATGTGGCCGAACATTCCCCCGCAGCTCAGCGCGGGTTTTATACCAGCTTTATTCAAACCACTGCTACATTGGGTTTGTTTGTTTCAATCGGGGTAATTCTGATTGTTCGTGAATGGCTGGGCATTGAGGCTTTCAATTCATGGGGGTGGCGCATTCCATTTTTGCTATCGGCTGTTTTGGTGGCCGTGTCGATCTACATCCGGTTGAAGATGGCCGAGTCGCCCATGTTCGCGAAGATCAAAGCAGAAGGTAAACTCTCCAAAAATCCCTTAAAGGAAAGTTTTGCGAAAAAAGAAAACCTAATGATGGTACTGCTGGCTTTGTTTGGCGCAACAGCCGGGCAAGGTGTGGTTTGGTATACAGGTCAGTTCTATGCCCTGTCGTTTATTCAAAAAACCTGTAACATCGAATTTGTTCAATCCTATCACATCATTGGCATTGCGCTGCTGATGGGCACACCCTTATTTATTTACTTCGGTTGGTGGTCGGATAAAATCGGGCGAAAGGCCATCATGATGGCGGGCATGTTACTGGCCGTAATTCTTTATCGTCCGATTTACGGGAAGATGTACGAGTTGGCCGATCTTGATAACAAGAAAGAAATTACCGATCAACGTATAGAAACGAATGTTCTCCAGGTGGATATCAATTCGAATGATACGGTTCGGGTAATTTCCACCACCCGGTTCTTTGACGATGGGTACCAGGTTAGTGAATCCCGTAAGGAAAACAATTTGGGGAACCCCCTTGAACAGAAAACCCAAATTACCTTGAATGACGATGCCAAATGGCAGATGATTTTACTGGTTACCCTTCAGGTAGTTTTTGTTACGATGGTATACGGGCCCATTGCCGCCTTCCTGGTTGAAATATTTCCGACCCGCATCCGGTATACATCTATGTCGCTGCCGTATCATATTGGTAATGGGGTATTTGGTGGACTTACCCCGTTTATTGCAACCAGTTTATATGAACTGAGCAAGTCGGCCTCTAATCCGGAGGGCGACCCGTTTGCCGGATTGCTTTACCCAATGGGTGTTGCTGCCGTAACGTTTATTATTGGAATGATCTTTCTTCCAAATAAAATAAAGGGCGAAGTGTTGGAGGATTAGGTGGTGATGTGTTGAGGTGTTAATGTGTTGATGTTTGAGGTGCTGAAGTTTTAATGAGGTGAACAATGGCCAAAAAATCACAATGGACACAAGTAGGAAAGCGCAAGTTGGAATTATCCAACCTGGATAAAGTCTTGTTTCCTGAAGATGGCATTGTGAAGGCCGAAGTGATTGCCTACTACCTGAAGATTGCGCCCACCATTTTAAAGCATATTAAAGGTCGGGCGTTAACGCTGATCCGTTTTCCGGACGGCATTCATGGTGAAATGTTTTACCAGAAAAACCGCCCTGACTGGGCGCCCAAGTGGCTGGAGTTTGAGCGCCTCGGCAAGGAAGAAAAGAAAGATTACATCATCGCTACCGAGCCCGCTTCGTTGGTGTGGTTGGCGAACCTGGCATCGTTGGAATTGCATCAGTTGCATAGCCGCAGGCCCAATTTTGAGTTCCCGGATTACATGGTGTTTGATCTTGATCCACCGGAAGGATATGCTTTCAGTAAAATGGTTGAGTTGGCCGTTGAATTAAAATCACACATCGAATCTTTCGGCTATACGGCATTTGCCAAAACTACGGGTGGAAAGGGAATTCACATTTGTTGTCCGCTTGAACCGAAATTTGATTTTCATACTGTATTTGAATCGGCTCAGCTCATCGCGCAACCCTTTGTAGAGGCGAACGCTAAAGAAACAACGCTGCACATCAAAAAAGATGCGCGTAAAGGACGTGTACTGATTGACATCTATCGCATTCGTTCCGGGCAGAGTATTGTTTCACCGTATAGTTTGCGGGGCAGGGTAGGGGCCCCGGTTTCCATGCCGTTAGCGTGGCATGAACTGGAGAATCTGAAAAGTCCGCTGGAGCATACCATTCACACTGCGCTGGATAAAGTTTTAAACGATGGCGATGCCTGGGAAGGTATGGATGCTTTTGCGGTGGAATTGCACAACCATCGGAAGCGCGTGGTAGCGAAAGCACTACCGCCTTCAAAAAAACGGAAGACACCCGCGCAGTTGGAACGTTACGAGAAGAAACGCGACTTCAAAAAAACGCCCGAACCGGATGCGCGGATTGTTGAAGGGGGTGGGAATAACTTTGTGGTCCACCGGCATCATGCCTCTCATTTGCATTACGATCTTCGGCTTGAACAGGAAGGCGTGTTGAAATCGTGGGCCGTGCCAAAAGGCTTGCCGCCTCATCCGGGTGTGAAGCGGCTTGCCGTGCAAACGGAAGATCACCCGATGAAGTACCTGACGTTTGATGGCAAGATTCCCAAAGGGCAATACGGTGGTGGCGACATGTGGATTTATGCGTTAGGCAAGTACACCATTACAAAAGAAAAGAAAGACGGGTTTTATTTCAGGCTCAGCAGCAAAGAGCTTACCGGTGAATACCGGATTTATCAGATCAAACAAAAAGAGTTTCTGTTGGAACGCGTAGATGTTCCTCAAATTGATTACCTGAAGGATGAAATTGCGCCTATGCTTTCCGATAGCTCGGACAAGCTTCCGGCACGTGCTGAAGATTATGTGTACGAAGTAAAATGGGATGGAATTCGTGCGTTAATCGCGCTGGAAGACGGGCAACTTCGCATTCGAAGTCGCAACCAAAACGACATCACCCGGCAATTCCCTGAGCTGCTGATTCCCGATAAAGCGTTTCGCGCCACGAACGGATTGTTCGATGCGGAGATCGTATGCCTGAGTAAAGAAGGAAAACCTGAGTTTAAAAAAGTGATCAATCGCCTGATGGCTTCGGGTGAGACCAACATCAGCAAGCTATCGAAATCCAGCCCGGTGTATTGCTATATTTTCGATTGTCTGTACCTGGATGGACGAAGCCTGATCAATGAACCCTTGCTGCAGCGCAAGGTTTGGTTGAAGGATGCCATCAAGAAAGATACCCCGTATCGCGTAAGCGAATGGATGGAAGATGGAGAAGGATTGCTGGAGGCAGCACGCGCACATGCGTTGGAGGGCATTATGGCCAAGCGGAAAGATGGCCGTTACTTTCCGGGCAGGCGAAGCGATTCGTGGCTGAAGATTAAAATCCGCAACACAGCCGAATGCGTGGTGATCGGGTACAACCAGGGGAAGGGAAACCGGAAAGATGCCTTTGGTGGTTTGCACCTGGCCCAGTGGGAGGGTGATGAACTGGTATACCGGGGAAAAGTGGGGACCGGTTTTGATGACGCCACGATAAAAGAAATTTTTTCCCGCATCAAAAAGTTGAAAGAAATCAAGAAACCTGTAAAAGGCAAAGTACTCGATGAGAAAGTGTCGGTCTGGGTAGAGCCCAGACTGATGCTGGAAGTTACGTATGCCTCGTTAACACCGGATAAAAATTTTCGGGAGCCGGTGTTCGTGCGGGTGCGGGAGGATTTAATGGTTTAATTGAAGGAGAGTTGGCAATTTGCCAACTTCTTACTAATTTTGAACTGCGTGAACGTAATCAAGCGAAAGGCTATTTTGGATTTTTCTGAAAAGCACCCGGATGCCCGTACTCCATTAAGCACATGGTTTGTTGTATGCCGGAAGGCGGAGTGGAAGACGTACCACGATCTGCAACTGGATTTTCCTGAAGCTTTTCCAGTTGGGGATAGTAGAGTTGTATTTGATATTAAAGGGAATAGGTACCGGTTGGTCGCGAGAGTTTTATTTACGTTTAAGCAAATTCAGATAAAATGGATTGGCACGCATCGGGAGTACGACAGAATTGATGTAACTACAGTCAATATGTATTAAAATTATGTGGACAATTATTCAAACAAAGCGTGAGTATGACCGTGTACTCGAAAGAATTGAAGAGCTTTCTATAAATCCGCCAGCTCCAAAATCTGAAGAAGGTAAAGAACTGATGCTCCTTGGTTTTCTTGCATCGGAATACGAAGAAACCAATTTTCCAATTCAGTACCCTGATCCGATAGATGCTATAAAAGTACGCATGGAAGACCTGGGTCTTACGGTAAACGACTTGCTTACCATTTTTGGTGATAAGGGTACTGCTTCGAAAGTCTTGAATCGTCAACGGGCGCTTTCACTTTCCATGATCCGCGGGCTCTCCCAAAAACTTTCTTTGCCTGCTGAGTTGTTGATCAAATCCGGTCAGCCTGGACATAAGTCAAAAAGCGCTATAATACTTCAGGAAGGAGAGGTGAAATTCGGAGTCAGGAAAAAAAGAAAATAGGAGTAGCAAACGGTTCATGGATTCCTGCAAAATCTTGCTTTCATGTTCTCGGCAACCGGATGATTTAATTTCTCCGCCCGTTTTAAATCCTGACAAGCTTTCTCAAGTTGGTTAAGCCTGTAATGCGTAATCGCCCGGTTGTAATACGCTACTCCATAATCGGGTTGATAAAGAAGGGCAACAGAATAATCTTCAATAGCCAGAGGATGGTTATATCGCGCGGCTGA
>CAZOYJ010000158.1:0-898 GCA_964583905.1 uncultured Roseivirgaceae bacterium | reverse complement strand
GTGTTGGGCAGCCAGTAAATTACCCCGGTTGAGCCAGGCTTTTACAAAATCAGGTTTCAATTCGATGGCCTGGGTGTAATCGGCATACGCGCCTTTACGGTCGGCAAGTTTTTCCTTAGCCACACCCCGGTTTAACCAGATTTCAGGGTCACTGGATTCCAGTGCGATAGCCCGGTTGTAATCGGCAAGCGCTCCGTGATAGTTCTTCCGCTGTAACCGGAGGTAGGCGCGTTCAACATAGGGGTCAAGCATCAATGAGTCCATCCGGATGATTTCGGAAAGCTGTTGTTCGGCCTGGTCATACGCACCTTGTTTGGCCGCTTCCAAAGCCAGGTTGTGCCGGGCAACCGGGTGGTTGGGATGTAGCAGTAGGGCCTGATTGAAATCATCGAGGGCCGATTTCAATCCACATTCTTGCCTTGCCAGCGCCCGGTTTACATAATAATCGGCTTCCAGATTATTTAAGGCGATTGCCGTATCGAGGAAGGCAACAGCCTGCTTGCAGTTGTTTAACTCAAGTTCAATAAGTCCCAGATAACTATACACTTGGGCATTTATTCCGCCTTGTGCGGTTAGCATCTGTTGGGTACCCGGCATGTGAGCCGAGCGTTTATAGAAGATGGTATTGGTTGTTCCAGCAGGAAGTTTCAGCAATTTCCTGAAGTCATCGCGGGCAAGCAGATAGTAGCCCGATTGATACCAGAGGGCAGCCCGTCCAAACAGCACCTCATACTGATCGGGCAGTAACTCCAGGCTGAGGGTGTAATCGACCAATGCATTTTTGTAGTCGTTTAAGCGTTCGCGTACAATGGCCCGGGTGGCATACGCCTCGGAATACCCGGGATTTTCCGCGATGGCTTTGTTCAGGAAGGTCAGGGCATCTGGCCACCGGCCCTTG
>CAZOYJ010000157.1:0-8387 GCA_964583905.1 uncultured Roseivirgaceae bacterium | reverse complement strand
TGAAACGCGAAGCGTCCTGACCGAAGCGTCAGGATCTTGAATCTTGAATCTGAAATCTTTCACCCCCGGTGCCGTACCGCCAGAATGTTCTCCACATCTGGTAGCGACACACCTTTAGCGGCCAGCAGCACCAGGAAGTGATACATCAGGTCGGCTGCTTCGTTCAGAAACTTTTCGCGGTCGTTGTCCTTGGCTTCAATCACCAACTCCACCGCTTCTTCGCCCACTTTCTGGGCTACTTTATTCATGCCCGACTCCAACAAGGAGGTGGTGTAGGAGCCGGGTTTCGGATTGGCTTTTCTGTTCTGGATTATTTTTTCCAGTGCTTTTAAATCCCACCCGGAATTCTTTTCCTGAAAACACGTATCGGCACCGGTATGGCAAACCGGTCCGGTTGGGGTTGCTTTTATGAGCAGCGTATCGCTGTCGCAATCGGGGAGCACTTCCACAACGTTCAGGTAGTTTCCGGAGGTTTCACCTTTCGTCCATAGTTTCTGTTGCGAGCGGCTGTAAAACGTAACCCGTTTTTCTGCCAGGGTTTTAGTATAGGCTTCTTCATTCATGAAACCCAGCATCAGCACAACCTGGGTTTGGGCATCCTGTACGATACAGGGAATTAAGCCGTTAAGTTTTTGAAAGTCCATGGGTTGATGTCTTATCGTTTTGAGTGGGTTGGAGGTGAACCGAGCCAGTGTTGCCGGTTAGGTGGTCACTTCAAAATCTTCTCCAATTTTTTTGGATCTTGTCTGCTGTCCCAAATGGTAAGAAGAATTATTGAGTCCTTCGTCTCTTCGTAAATAAGAAGATAATCCTTTACTACTTTGATCCTTACATTTTTCTCGTCAGTCTTTTTGCCTATTTGAGGATAGTCACGAATGATCGCGATGGCTTCTCTGAATCTGCTGTCTAGTTTTTTACTGTAGGTATTGGATTTATTCCGGTTTATCCAGTATTCTAAAATTTGTTTCCTATCCTGTTGAGCTCTTGGCGACCAAATTACTTGTTTAGCCATTCGTCAATTTCTTTATTGGCTTGCTCTTCCGTCAAGAATTGTCCGTTTTTAATTTGCTGCCTGGCTTCCTGTATGGCATTCTTTTGGTCGTCATTTAGTTTGTAGGTATCGGTTTCCTCTGTTTCAAGTTCCAGAAGCCTGTATGCCTCTTCCAGAATTCTTTGGTCATGGGTATGTTGAATTTTATCAATTAACCGCTTTCTTAATTCTACCGTTGACATAATTTTAACTGTTTGGTCTCACATTAATTTTTCCGACTTCAACCGGAAACAACTTTTTTATTCCGTCAATAAAATCTGCGTTCAATTGACCGGTATTAATTCTAATGGAAGTTTCCATATTCTATTTGGTTAACTACCTGGTAACTGGCCTTTCGCACATGCCTTGTTTCCCGCGGATTTCGCAGATTATCGCAGAACCATTTTTAATGATTCTCTGCGAAAATCAGCGTGATCAGCGGGAAATAAATTTTTACTGTGCGTACCATCTGCTGGTAACAAATTTAATCAATAATTTAATAAAGCTGGACTATCCCGATTCCTGCAGCCGTACTGCAATTTGATGGCGATGGAGGAATTGTTTTAATTCCGGAATGCGCAGTTCACCAAAGTGAAACACACTGGCCGCCAGGGCTGCATCGGCTTTGCCGAGGGCGAACACTTCTGCAAAATGCCCCGGGGTGCCTGCCCCTCCGGAGGCAATCACGGGAATGGTGAGCAGTTCGTGTAACTTTTCAAGCGGGTCGATGGCGAAGCCGGTTTTCGTGCCGTCATGATCCATGCTGGTGAACAGAATTTCTCCCGCCCCGCGTTCCTGGCCTTCCTTTGCCCAGGAGAAAAGCTTTTTGTCGGTTGGAATTTTACCACCATGGGTATGAACCACCCAACCGTTTTGAATTTTCCGCGCATCAATGGCCAGCACTATGCATTGTGAGCCAAACGCGTTGGCCAACGCATTCAGCACGCCCGGGGTTTTCACGGCCGATGAATTGATGCTCACCTTATCGGCACCGGCTTCCAGCAGCGGGGCAACATCGTGCACGGAATTTATCCCACCGCCCACGGTAAACGGGATGTTGATGTGCCGCGCAATTTCTTTTACGAGGTGTGCCAGGGTTTTACGCTGCTCCTGCGTTGCCGAGATGTCGAGGAAGACCAATTCATCCGCGCCCTGGGCGGCATACGCAACGGCCAGCGCTACCGGGTCGCCCGCATCGCGCAGGTTCACAAAGTTGACGCCCTTAACGGTGCGACCGTCTTTAATATCCAGGCAGGGGATGATTCGTTTGTTTAACATAGGTGGTTCATTCTTGTAAATCTTCAAGCCTGATTTTTCCTTCATAAATTGCCTTACCGATCACCACACCGTAAAGTCCGAGTGATTGTAATGCCTGTACATCCGCCAGGGAACTAATGCCCCCGCTGGCGATCAGCCGGATTTGTGGAAATTTTTCCAACAGGTTTTTATACAAAGAAAAATTCGGACCGCTGAGCATGCCATCGGTACTGATGTCGGTACAGGTTACGTATTGAATGCCCAGGGTTTGGTAGTTCGCGATAAAATCCCAGAGGGTTAGCGCGGATGTTTCAGTCCACCCCTGTACGGCTATCTGTTCGTTGCGCACATCGGCACTGAGTATGATTTTGTCGGCACCGAATTCGGTAATCCAGAGGATGACCTTTTCGGGTTCCTTTACGGCCACACTGCCAAGGTTGACTTGCTTAACCCCGGTTTCGAGGAGCTGCCGGATTTCCGATTTGGTTTTGATACCGCCCCCGAAGTCGACTTGAAGGCGGGTTTGGGTGCACACGGCTTCAATGACTTTCCAGTTGATCACGTTGCCTTGTTTTGCTCCGTCCAGGTCTACCAGGTGCAGGTTCTGAAGTCCGGCATCTTCAAACCTCCTGGCGGCATCAACCGGGTTTTCGTAATACACTTTTTGCTGGGTGTAATCGCCCTGCGAAAGGCGTACACACTTTCCGTTAAGGATGTCGATGGCTGGAATGATTTTCATTTTAGTATTTAATCTCTGGTGTTACGCAATAAGTTTACTAACCCCATCGGCCACAAAGTATTTTTACACAAAGAGCACAGAGAATACCCGCTTTGAGCTCCTTTGAAGGCAGTAAACCGGCAGGCAGGAATTCCGTGGTTAAAATTTGTATTGCGTAACATCGGTTAATCTTTCAGGTCAAGAAAACTTTTCAGGATTTGCGCACCGGCCTGGGCCGATTTTTCCGGGTGAAATTGTACGGCATAAAAATTATCTTTCTTCATGGCCGCGCTGAACGGAACGGCATATTCGCATACGGCTGTGGTATACGGATTTACCGGTACATAGAAACTGTGCACAAAATATACTGCGCTGTTCTGAAGCGCGGAATCAGGCCAGTTGCTGGTTAGGGTAAGGGTATTCCAGCCCATGTGCGGCACCCTGGTTTCTTTTGACGCTATGAATGGTTTAACCCACTCGTTGAAAATCCCGAGGCATTCGGTGTTATTTTCTTCAGAATGTTTGCACATCAGTTGCATGCCGAGGCAGATGCCCAACACGGGTTGTTTTAAATTAATGATTACCTGATCGAGTTTTCTGGCTTTTAAGTACGCCATGGTGGTGCTGGCTTCACCAACCCCCGGGAAGATTACCTTATCGGCCGATTGCAGTTTTTCCGGATCATCGGTGATCAGAAAATCAACCCCTAATCTTTCCAGGGCGTAGGAAACGGATTGGATGTTGCCGGCATTGTATTTTAGGATAGCGATTAGCATAATGACGAATGTAGAATGACGAATGACGAGTTACGAATTAGATTTATTTTTTCTGGATGTTTTGATGGATTGAACTACGATGGCTAATAATTCGTTTCCCTCATTAATAAGTTCCTGTATCTCCATCGTATCATCCGGATTAAAGTATTGTAGCAACTCCAGGAAGAAAACAGACTCGTCTAATTCCTCTTCTACAATCTTCAATTTATAAATAAAATCAGCCGGTGATTTTGCACGACAGGCAGCATAGTAATTTGCTCCGGATGAACTGGATGACCGGACCAACTGCCCGCAATACGCAGTATTGATGGTGCTCTTCGGTAACTTCTGAGTCAACATCGCCACCTGTATAGCGAATTGTTTAAATCGTTTCTTTAAATCTTGAATACGCATAGATAAATGGGATTGCAAAATTCGTCATTCGTTATTCTACATTCGTTATTCCACATTCGTTATTCCACATTCGTTATTCCACATTCGTCATTCCACATTCGTCATTCTACATTCCACATTCCACATTCCACATTCCACATTCGTCATTCCACATTCGTCATTCCACATTCGTCATTCGTCATTCTACATTCGTCATTCTACATTCTACATTCCCCATTCGTCATTCGTCATTCGTCATTCCCCATTCGTCATTCCCCATTCGTCATTCCCCATTCCCCATTCGTCATTCGTCATTCTACATTCGTAATTTACAAGATTCCTTTCGTGGAAGGCAACTGGTTTCCATCCCGCCTCACAGCCTGCTTCACCGCTTTGGCGAATGCCTTGAAGATGGATTCAATCTTGTGGTGCTCGTTGCTCCCTTCGGCCTTGATGTTCAGGTTGCATTTGGCGGCATCGGAAAAGGACTTGAAGAAATGCATAAACATTTCGGTGGGCATCTCGCCAATCTTTTCGCGTTTGAATTCAGCATCCCACACCAGCCACGGTCGACCGCCAAAGTCAATAGCCACTTGCGCGAGGCAGTCATCCATCGGCAACAAAAAGCCGTAGCGTTCAATGCCGCGTTTATCGCCCAGGGCTTGTGAAAAAGCTTCGCCCAATGCCAGTGCGGTGTCTTCTATGGTGTGGTGTTCATCAACCCCGATGGATCGGGGCGGGTTGTGCAGATCGCCCTGTACGGAGACGGATAAGTCGAGGTTACCATGGCGCGCCAGTTGATCGAGCATGTGGTCGAAAAAGCCAAGGCCTGTATGGATGGTGGAATGTGCCGAACCATCCAGGTTAAGTTCCAGCAGGATGTCGGTTTCGTTGGTGGTTCTTCGAACGGTTGCCTGGCGGGGTGGGTGTTTCAGAAATGCATAGATGTCTTTCCAATTTGCGGTAATCAACGCAACGGATTCGTTTACTTCCGCCAGGTTTTCGGGCAAGGTGCCGGGGATCAGGATGGCTTTGCATCCGAGGTTTTTAGCCAGGAGCGCATCGGTTAACCGGTCGCCAATGACAAAAGAATTTTTCAGATCATATCCCCCATTCAAAAATTCCGTGAGCAGGGCAATGCCCGGTTTGCGGGTGGGTTTGTTTTCGTGCGGAAGCGATTTGTCGATGAAAATTTTGGAGAACGTTATGCCTTCACCCTCCAGCGCTTTCAGCAGTTTGTTGTGTGCCGGCCAGAACGTGGCTTCCGGAAAGGAGGCAGTGCCCAGGCCATCCTGGTTGGTGACCATCACCAGTTCGTAATCCGTTTCCTGTGCCAACAGACTCAACCACCGGAAAACCCCGGGATAAAATTCCAGTTTCTCCAGGCTGTCGATTTGGTGATCAAGCGGCTCGAGTATCAAGGTGCCGTCACGGTCGATAAAGAGTATTTTTTTCATCCTGTATTTGATAATTTATTTATCACGATTTAAAACTTCTTTGTTAGCTGTGCTACTAAGGGCCCAATGTTCCGCGCCAAAAACAGCTCTGCTCCGAATTTATGGTTCCTGTGGCGCGGGATACTGATGCTTATTTTACCCCGGGCTTACGCCCGGGGCTATTCTCATGTCGCCCCTTCAGGGCTTTACTGAGTACCTCAACACCCAAACACATCAGCAACTCAACATCTGAGTACCTCAACACATCAACCCCAACACCTCCATCAACCGTTGGTTCTCTTCCGGGGTGCCCACTGTTATCCGCAAGCAATCGTCACACAGCACCACCGAAGAGCGGTCGCGTACAATGATGCTGTGGTTGATCAGTTGCGCATACACCGCTTTGGCCTGCGCCATCTTCACAAGGAGAAAATTGGCATCCGAAGGATACACTTTCTTTACCCCGTGCAACGATTCAAGCCGGCTGGTAAGTGTGGTTCGTTCCGCCACAATAGTTTTTACCTGGTCGGTTTTGGTTTGTTCATCGTTCAGTTTATCGTACACCAGTTGCTGGGTTACGCTGTTGATGTTGTAGGGATATTTTATTTTATTCAATAGCTCAATGATTTCAGGTGCCGCAAAGGCCATCCCCAGCCGCAAGCCGGCCAGGCCCCAGGCTTTGGACAGCGTTTGTAGAATTACCAGGTTGGGATGAGCCGCGAGTTCCGGCAGGAAACCGGGATCATCCGCAAAATCAATGTACGCTTCATCAATGACTATAATGGTGTTGCTGCTTTGGATAATCGAACGGATGCTATCTTTCGACAGGAGATTTCCGGAAGGATTATTGGGGGAGCAAAGGAAGATCAGTTTTACCGAGGCATCCAGATGTGTGTGCAGGGCTTCTGCATCCAATTCAAAATCCTGCGAAAGCAGAGCCTTCTTCACCGCCACATTATTGACCCCGGCACATACGGAGTACATGCCATAGGTAGGTTCGGTGATCACGATGGTATCTTTAGCCGGTTCACAAAACACGCGGATGAGCAAGTCGATGGCTTCGTCACTGCCGTTGCCGAGGAAGATTTGATCCGGATGAATTCCTTTGATTTCCGAAAGTCTTTGCTTTAGTTTTTTCTGCAACGGATCGGGGTAGCGGTTGTAGGGCGTAGGAAACGGATTCTCGTTCGCATCGAGGTATACTTCGGCTGTGCCTTTAAACTCATCGCGTGCGGTGGCGTAGGGTTTGAGGTCGCGGAGGTTGGGCCGGACGCGTGACTGGATGTTTATCATGATGTTGAGTTTTAATTCATGGGCATCTCTAGAAACCACTTTTTTATTGGCCACATCCCTTCCCTTCTCCGGTGGAGAAGGATTGCGGAAGGTTTTTAGAGATGCCCTTATCTATGTAATCGAGTCGGACGGAGACGGCCCGTTTGTGGGCTTCCAGCTGTTCGGCTGCGGCCAGCGTCTCCACGGTAGGCCCGATATTTTTTATGCCTGCTTCCGAAATTTTCTGAAACGTGATGTACTTCAAAAAACTTTCTACCGACACCCCTGCATACGCTTTGGCGTACCCGTTGGTGGGCAAGGTGTGGTTGGTGCCGGAGGCGTAATCGCCCACCGCTTCGGGTGAATAGTTGCCGATGAAGACCGAGCCGGCATGGGTGATCCGGTCAACCATCGTATCGGCATCCCTGGTGTTGATAATCAGGTGCTCGGGCGCGTAGGCGTTACTAAAATCCAGGGCATCCTGTTCGGCTTCGAGGATGACGATGCGGCTGTTTTTCAATGCCTCTTCCGCAATCTTTTGGCGGGGCAGTGTGGCCAGTTGATCGGTTATCTCCGTTTGAATTTTATCCAGGAGGATTTCATTGGGCAACACCAGCATCACCTGGCTGTCGGGCCCGTGTTCGGCTTGTGCCAGCAAGTCGGCCGCGATGAAAGCCGGCACCGCTGTTTCATCCGCCCACACCAACACTTCGGAAGGGCCAGCGGGCAAATCAATGGCCATGCCTTCCTGGTTAACGAGTTGCTTGGCCTTGGTGACATACTGATTGCCCGGTCCGAAAATCTTATGGACCCCCGGAATGCTCTCCGTTCCGTAGGCCAGTGCGGCAATCGCCTGGGCGCCACCTACTTTAAACACCTGCGTAACCCCCGTGAGTTGTGCGGCATACAGAATAGCCGGATGAAGTTGGCCGGTTGAATCGGGCGGGGAGCAGAGGATGATTTCCTTGCATCCAGCCAGTTGCGCGGGGATGGCCAGCATGAGTACGGTTGAGAACAAAGGCGCGGTACCTCCCGGAATGTAAATGCCCACTTTTTCAACCGGCACACCCTTGCGCCAACAGGTTACCCCCGGCATGGTTTCCACGACCGTCACTTCGCGCAGTTGGGCGCGGTGAAATTTTTCAATGTTCGCAGCGGCTGTCTGCATGGCCTGCTTCAGGTTGGGGTTGATTTGACGGGCGGCCTCCCGGATTTCGGTTTCGGTAACCGCCAGGCTGTTGAGTTGAATGCGATCGTATTGGCGGGTGAATTCCTTCAGCGCGTAATCGCCCCCGGATTTTACCCGCGCGAGGATGTTCTTTACCGAACTCTCCAGGAATTCAAGTTCCAACTTCGGCCGGGCAACCAGTTCGGGCCAGGTTTCGCGGGGGGGGTTGCGGTAGATTTTTATTTCGGTGTTCATCGTTTCAGATTTCAGATTCCAGATTCCAGATTCCACATTCGTCATTCGTCATTCGTCATTCCACATTCCACATTCCACATTCGTCATTCTACCAAAATTCCAA
>CAZOYJ010000156.1:0-8452 GCA_964583905.1 uncultured Roseivirgaceae bacterium | reverse complement strand
CTCCAACGTAGTAGGATTCAGGTTGAGAATCTTCGCGGCACCATTCTCGCCACGAATTTTCCAGTTAGTTTTGTTGAGTACTTCCAGTATATGTTGGCGTTCGATTTCTTCCAGGCTCATAGATGGGTGGCGGGTTGAGCCGGATGAGTTGTTTGCAGCGAAGGAACTTGTCTTTGGCAGCCAATCGCCAATTTCCAGAGAAGAAGTTTTGGAAATAATTAATCCGCGCTCGATAATGTTCTCCAGTTCCCGAACGTTTCCCGGCCAATCATAGGCCATCAGCATATCGAGTACTTGTTTCGTAACGGACGTTATCTTTTTGCCGAATTTCATTCCGTATTTCCCGCAAAAGTGCGATACCAGCACAGGAATGTCTTCTTTGCGTTCGCGTAAGGGCGGAGAATAGATCGGGAAAACATTGAGCCGGTAGTACAGGTCCGCGCGAAATTCTTTGTTGTTCACAGAAGTCTGCAGGTCGCGATTGGTGGCGGCAATAATGCGTACATCAATTTTGATGGTCTTTGAACTGCCAACGCGTTCAAACTCCCCCTCCTGGAGCACACGAAGCAATTTGGTCTGTAAGTCAATTGGCATTTCACCGATCTCATCCAGGAAAATGGTGCCGCCATTGGCCAATTCAAACCGGCCGATTTTCTGCGCAATAGCTCCGGTAAAGGCGCCTTTTTCATGCCCAAATAATTCACTTTCTATAAGATTAGCAGGAAGGGCCGCGCAATTTACCTTAACCAGTGGCCGTGTGCTTCGTTTGCTTATGCTGTGGGTGGCCCGTGCAATCAGTTCCTTGCCCGTGCCCGATTCGCCCAAAATTAGTACGGTGGCATCTGTATCGGCTACCTGTTGTATCTTGTCGATGACCTTGTTGAAAGCGACACTGTTGGTCACAATTTCATTGAAGTTGTTATTGGCCATTATTTCATCCAACAAATACTGGTTCTGGGCTTGCAAATGGCTCTGTTCCTGTTCCAACAGCACTTGTTTGGTGATATCCAAAAACATGGTGCGGGTAAATTTCCCGCTCGGATCGGGATTGGACCACCATTGTATCCAAATTGGTTTTCCATTGTCTTTTCGTCTGAGCTCCAATATTATTCCACTGGTATTGGTGCCACTGGCAATGGAATCAAGTGCTTCCCGGAGCCGTTTCTGGGCATCAGGCGTATCGGGTATGAGTGATTTCCCATAGGTATGCGGGACTTCCTCTAGCTTCACACCAAGAATTTCGAGTGCGGCCCTGTTAGCTTTGATAAAACGAGTGTCGAGTCCTTCATGAACATATGCTATGGGCGCTTGCTCAAACAGATCACGATAGCGTTCATCACTTTCTTTGAGTAAAACTTCCAATTCCCGATTGATCTTTTCTAGTTTTTGCTGAGCATCAAGCCTTTCCATTTCAGCGCCTGCACGCGTAGCAAAAATCTGCAAAACATTAAGTTGGTTCGGGCTTATGGTTACAGGCCTGTTATCAAATACTGCAATGTGACCAACCACTTCACCATTGCTTAAATGGATGGGAATTCCAAAATAGGATTTCACTCCTTCATCCTTGGGAAAGATTGTGTCCAGGTCCATCAGGCAACTATAACTCTTCCCCTTCATTACAATTTCACAAGGTGTGCCTTCCAAATCGTACTCAAAATTTTCAAGAAAGTGGTCACGCTCGATATACACCAATGTCCGAACACGCGTTTTGGCAGCATTGGCACACTCGGATATAATGGCATAGCGGATGCCTGTAGTGGCGACAATGTGATGAGCCAGCGAACGGAAAAAATCCCCTCCCACAACAGCCGCTGTGCTTTCCGAAATAATGCGGAGCATCTCGTTGGGGTCGTTCAGGAAACGGTTTTCTTTTACGGGAGTGGCCATACCGGTAATTTGCTTTACACTAAGTTTGCAAATTGTCGGGTAAATAACTATCGGCCCGGTTTTATTTTGTGATTTGGTGCCTTAGAGGACTTGGCACTGAAGGCTTAAATGTTTCCGATTTGTTAATTTACCCATTCAATCTGTCAAAATATGGATCCAACAGCACCTAAAACCCGAAGAGACTTTCTAAAAATATCCGCATTAACGGCTTCCGTCTTTTCCCTTCATAAGCTCGGGGCCTTATCAATTTCAACGAAAAAGAGTCCCATAGTAGTTTCCACTTGGAACAACACGCGCGCTAATGCAGCCGCGTGGGAAGTACTGACCAAAAATGGCCGCGCATTGGATGCCGCAGAGCAAGGCGCCCGCGTGCCGGAAGCCAATCCAAAAGACACCTCGGTGGGCTATGGTGGTTTACCCGACCGTGATGGAAGGGTTACGCTGGATGCAAGCATTATGGATGAAAATGGAAATTGTGGTTCGGTAGCATTTGTTCAGGGATTTAAACATGCCGTTTCCATTGCCCGGCTGGTGATGGAAAAAACACCACACGTGATGCTGGTAGGGAAAGGTGCCGAGCAACTTGCGTTGAGTCATGGCTTCAAACAAGAAAACCTGCTCACCAAAGAATCGGAAAAAGCCTGGAAAGAATGGTTGAAAAAATCGGAATACAAGCCCTATCACAATCCCGGCCAGCACGATACAATAGGGATTCTTGCCTTGGATAATGAAGGACGACTTTCAGGGGCGTGCACTACCAGTGGCATGGCGTTTAAAATGCACGGCCGCGTGGGCGATTCACCGGTTATCGGTGCCGGCTTATTTGTAGATGGTGAAGTGGGTGCGGCTACCGCCACCGGGGTTGGTGAAGAAATGATCCGCATTGCGGGAAGCCATACAATTGTGGAACTGATGCGGAATGGACGTTCTCCCCAGGAAGCCTGTGAAGAAGCCATCGGGCGGGTAATCCGGAAACATGGTGAGAAGGCAAAGGATCTGCACGTTGCCTTTCTTGCGCTTGGCGTGAACGGTGAGATAGGCGCCTATTCTACAACCAATACGTTTCAATACACGCTCACTACACCCGATCAACTTCATGTGGTTGTTCAATCAGCCAGTTATTTCTCATGAACCTGGAGATAGTTGTCTTTAATATTGAGTCGGCTATGCATGCCCAGAAAGGCGGAGCAGACCGGGTTGAATTGTGCGACAACCCTGCAGAAGGCGGCACCACACCTTCCTTTGGCGTGATGGAAATCGTGCGGCAAGCGTTAAGCATTGATGTTTACGCCATGATCCGCCCGCGTGGTGGCGACTTTGTTTATTCGGCCTACGAGTATCACGCCATGAAGCGCGACATCGAAATGTGCAAGCGAGCCAGCATGGATGGCGTGGTGTTCGGCATTTTAAAACCTGACCTAACCCTTGACAAAGAGCGTTGCAAAAAACTGATTGCCGCTGCCCGACCGATGAAGGTAACCTGTCATCGTGCGTTCGATGTTACCGATGATTTGTTTAATGCTCTTGAAGATTGCATTGAAGTAGGGTTCAACCGGATTTTAACTTCCGGTGGAAAAGACACCGCTGCGGAAGGTATTGACGTAATCAAACAACTCGTTGATCGTGCCCAGGGTCGGATTTCCATTATGCCCGGTTCTGGGATTCATGAAGGCAATGTGCGTGCAATCATCCAGCACACCAACGTGAAAGAAATTCATTTTTCAGCGCGCGAATTCCACCCTACTCCTCACCAGCCATCCGTCAGTTTTGTTAACCAACTTCCCGCCCCGACTGGGCAATTCATAGCCAGCACCGACAAAATAAAATCGATGGCTGAGTTACTGAGCCGTATAAAATAACAAATGACGAATCGTCTGACTCGTCCGTCATTCATTATTTGTAATTGAACCTATTCTCGTTTTCCGCTGATGTTAAAGCTCCGGAAGGTTCCGATATTCATTACACCGTTCAGTTCATTCTCATTCACCACCGCATTGCAATCAATCGTTACTTCGTTGCCGCCAAAGTTCATGGAGTAGGCAAAGTACACTTTGTTGCCCTCCACCGTTATCTTGGTCAGCTTCACTTCCTGCGGCATGCGCTCGCTCTTAATGGTTCCTGAGTATTTGTCGCCCTCCTGAACAATTACAAGTTTTCCACCGCCACCGGGTTGGCCGCCTTCAATGCTGTACACCCACGTGCCGGCTGCCTGGTATACCGTATCGGTTGCCGCCTCGGGCACTGGTTGCGCAGCCACCTCCGGGCGAGCGCCACCTACCCCACCGGTGCGGTTCATTCCACCTCCCATCGGTTGTATGCCTTCACTCAGTGCACCCATATCGCCATTTCCACCATCGCCTTTCAAATCATCGTTGTTGATGGAGCGCCTTCCCATACGTCTCGGTCTTTGTTGTTGATCGAAACTCATTTTACCAAGTCGGTAACTAAAGTTTATTTTGAAGTTGGTGTTGAACATCTCGTTCACGCTACGCTGATTGATGGTAGGCGAAACAAGATCATTTCGGATTTTCAATGATTTCACCACAAAGTTCTCGGCACCAAATCCAATGCTTCCGCGCTTATTTTTAAAGGCCTTGTTAATGGCCAGGCTATACATGCCCATGCCGCCTTGCGTTCCCTGCAACTGCACTTGCCTTCCACGTACAAAACTGAAGAACTGCAACGACCAATCGTTCTTCAATTGGTAGTTACCAAAGAACCTACCGCCAAATACCCAGCCTTCGTTGGAGGCGTTGTATTCCGGGTTCGGATCGTTGTTGCTTAATACCGAGTAGTAGATATCTCCTCCACCGTTCAGGGTGAGTTTACCAATCATTACATTGGCGAATAGGTTCATACCGTAGGCATCTTCTTTTCCTATGTTCTTAAAGGTTGTCCAGATAGTATCGCCTTTTACTTCACGGATCCGCTGAATGGAGTTATCGGTATTCCGCATAAAGCCAGAGAAGTTTATAGAAGTGCCTTTAATAGCGGTGCTATAACCCACTTCAAAGTTGTTGGTTAATTCAGGGTCCAACTCCGGATTTCCTACTGAGATATTCAGCGGGTTAGCCGCCTGGATATTCGGATTCAAAAACTGGATAGACGGACGTTGAATCCGTCTGTTGTAAGCAAACTTAAGCGTGTTGTTGCCCAGCTTCTTTGAAAGATTAACGCTCGGCACCAGCACACCATACGAGGGTATTTCTATATTCGACTCCGTTTGTGTATACGCATTAATGGTGGTGTATTCATATCGGGCACCGGCCTTTAAGCCGTACCCGGATTTGGTAGACAGGGTATACGCCAGGTAACTGGAGGCCACATTCTGATCATAATTTAAATTGTTGGTCAACTCACTGCCCGGAACCAGTTCGTAAACACCATCTCCTTCCAGATCGCGAAAGGATGAAAAATTACTGAACACCTGCCGCCAGATGTTCTTCCCACCAAACTCTACCAGTTGGGTTTTCCCAATGGGCGATTGATAGTCTGCTTGAATGGTTACTTCCTGGTTATAGCTGTCGTTCAGGTTTTTGATGCCACTTAGCGAAGGCGAGCCGTCCACTTCCCGGATCAGGTTTTCGAAATCGTTATTGCGGTTGTTGCGGCTGTACAACCCCAAAATACTGAATTCCTTTTGGGGCTTTTCGAAGGTGCGGGTATAGTTGAGGTTAAAATCAAAATTCTCAGAGGTGTTTTTGCTAATCACATCGCGCAAGCTACTGTTAGGGAGGTCACCCTCTTTAAAGGTCTCGGTAAATAACCTATCCTGGTAATTGTTTCCATTTCGGGCGCCTACACGGAAGGATCCCATAAGGGAATTAAACTTGTTGATCTCGTAATCAAAACCCAGGTTGTAATTCCCGAACAAGTTATTGTTGCGGGTATCGGCACGTTGAATATTGAGAATCTCGCGGATAATTTCGGGATCATCCTTGTCGGGAAACTTGGTAAGCTGCTCGTTGATAAAAGTGCCCCGCACATTGTAATTGGCACGGCCCCAGCCGCCTAACGAAATTCCCAGTTTGCCCTGGCGGTAGTTGCCATTCAAGCCCAGGTTAGAGCCTCGCAACCCGGCACTGCTGTTAACATTAAGTGTAACGCCTTGTAGGGTGTTTTTCTTGGTGATGATGTTGATGATCCCTCCCGTTCCTTCCGCATCGTATTTTGCCGAGGGCGAGGTAATCACTTCCACCGACTTGATTTCTTCTGCCGGAATTTGTTTCAAGGCATCGGCAATGTTGCTGGCCATTATGGTGGAGGGTTTGTTGTTAATCAACACCAAAATGTTGGTGCTTCCGCGCAGCGAAACATTTCCATCAAAATCAACCGACAACATCGGCACACGCTTCAGCACATCGGTTGCATCGCCACCACGGGTGGTGTTGTCGTTCTCGGCATTGTATATGGTGCGGTCAACCCGTTCTTCCACCAATGAACGTTGCCCCTCTATCACAACCTCGCCCAGCATTTTTGTTTCGGAGGTAATGGCGATGTTGCCCAGGTCTATCGAATTCTTTCTGTCCGTAACTTCAACATCAACGGTTTTGGTCTCGTAGCCCACAAATGAAATAACCAACTGGTATTGACCGGCCGGAACTTTGGTGAGGTTAAACTTACCCTTCAAATCACACACGGTACCATCAATGGTCTTGCCATCGGCAGTTACCAGGGCCACGGTGGCAAACTCAACGGCTTCTTTATTGGAGGCATCCGTTATTGTTCCGGAAATCTTACCACTACCCCGGTCTTGTGCAAAAGCACCTTGTGTAATGATTAAGAGGGCCAAAAAGAGTTTTTTCATAAGTAAAAAATAGAAGTTAACGTTCAAGCAATGCCGGCATACGCCCGACATGAATTAAACTGCAAATCAAGCCGAATGTTTCCATCAAACAGATCGCATTAGACACTTGTTGATGAATGATCGATAACCCAACCGAATAAACGACTGTTCCGGTTGGCAGCCGCAGGGTGTATACCTATCGAACGCATGTGCCCAACGGTAGAAAAATCATACTGAACGGCAGATTCCCGCCTCCCTCCGCTTACTTTTGAGGCATCGTTACTGTTACGTAACCACTATGCAAGTATCACAACGCAACCGGGTATTGCTTTTACACCTCCTGTTCTGGTGCATCTACCTGTCGTTTAATATTTACCAGGCCAGCTTTTTCTCGCAGCAACGAGGCTACGATTGGAGCCGTGGATTGATGTTTACCGGAATTCAGTTTGGCTTTACCTTTACCGTGGCTTACCTGAATTACTTTATTTTTCTGCCCCGCTTCCTGAAACATAAAAAGGCGTGGCGATATTTCCTGGAGTTTATTGTTCCCTTTGCCTTGCTGGTTGCGCTGCGGGTGTTTTTGCAACGCTACCTGGTAACCGATTCGCCCCGGGCCGAATTCTTTTACTCGCACATGTACATCATCCAGGTGGCAGCCATTACACTGTTCATCACTGCCTTTGTCGGCATGTTACGCTTTGCTGTGGGTTGGTTTGAACTGGAGGCCCGTAAGCGCGAAATGGAAAACGAAAAGCTGTATGCCGAATTGAATTTTTTGCGCGCACAAATCAACCCGCACTTTTTGTTTAATACGTTGAATAACCTTTATTATCTGGCGTATTCAAAATCCGATAACACCACCGAAGTTATCTCCCGACTTTCGCAGATGATGCGGTACATGATTTATGAATCGAATCACGAAAAAGTGTTACTGAGCAAGGAAATTGAGTACATGCAAAACTACATCAGCCTGGAACAACTGCGGCTGAACAACGAAGTGCCCATACAATTTACCATTGAAGGTGAACCCGAGAACATCTGGGTTGCTCCGCTCATTTTTATTACCTTTCTGGAGAATGCCTTCAAGCATGGTGTGAGTAACAAAAACACAGGCGCCTGGGTGAATATTCTCATCCGTATGAATGGAAAGCAATGCACTTACCGGGTTGAAAACAGCAAACAGCCCGTAGCGACTGATTCCAAAGAAGGAAAATCGGGCATAGGTTTGCAAAATGTGCAGCGCAGGCTTGAATTGAGTTATCCAAACCAATACCAATTGAAGGCAGAAGACAAACCTGATCGGTATACCGTACAACTGGATATAACACTTTCGTGACCATTACCTGTTTAATCGTGGAAGATGAACCGCTGGCCCGTAACCTGCTGGTGGACTATGTGAAGAAGGTGCCTTCGCTGCAGCTTGTGAACGCGTGTTCGAATGCCATGGATGCCATGGAAACTTTACGCAAACATCCGGTTGATTTGCTTTTCCTCGATATTCAAATGCCGGAAATCACCGGGATTACCTTTTTAAAAATTCTTCAAAAAAAACCGTTGGTGATTTTTACTACCGCGTATTCTCAATATGCACTGGAAGGCTACGAACTGGATGTGGTGGATTACCTGCTCAAGCCCATTACCCTGGAACGCTTTCTGAAAGCCGTTGATAAAGCCACCAGCCGATTACAGGGCATGCATCAAACCATTACCCCTATCATTGCCGGACCCGAAAAACCAGAATTTGTATTTGTGAAGGATGGTACGAAAATGGTGAAAATA
>CAZOYJ010000155.1:0-8630 GCA_964583905.1 uncultured Roseivirgaceae bacterium | reverse complement strand
TGGGTTATAGCCTAACCTTTGAATAAATTCATTAAACGCTTGCTGGAAAAACTCCACCTCCGGCTCTAAGTCACGGGCAGCTTTGTAAGCTGTAAGGGCATCGATCAGCAAAAGTTTATCTTCATACACATTGGCCAGAATGTAGCTGTCCATAGCGCTGTCGGTTGTGGATGTCAGGTGCAATGCACCAATGGATTCAATGGCCTTCTTTAATTTATTACCGGTTAATCTTCTTACTACAGCCTTATCCGAACTATTGCCCGATTGCGACACGATTTTGATCAGGATTTGATGTTCCTTGATTTGCAATCTTTCGAAAGAAAGATCAACCGTTGTTTCTTCGGTTTCAAACTTTGACAATTCCTCTTCGAACGGATCCATAATGATTACCGTATACCCGGCCGAGCCATCCGATTTCCAGTTCAACGAAAATGAATCGCTTAGCAGATCGGCTTTACTGGGATCTGGAAGATAGATTTCTACTGCTCTTTTCTCACCGCGGTGAACGGCTCCGGTAGCTGCGAGCTTGGTTTTCTTCTCTTCATTACTGCTTAAGATAAAATCAGTGTATTTACTTAAAGCCGTTGAGCCTTTGCCGACTTTTGCGGCCAGGTCTGCAACCTTATATTGACCGGCCTCTTTAACTTCAAGTGGTTTACCACTAACGTGATATAGCACCACCGAACCACTAATAGCCACTTTAATCTCATCGGAGGTTTTTAATTTGGCTCCGACCTTTAAAGTAGCCCACGCATCTCCGGTATTAACTTCTGTCAGTCCCTTGCTTTGCAAAACCATAAAGGCAATGGGCTGCGCCCATCCCAAACCAATACCGCATACTTGAAAAGCCAACAGACAGATAAGCCGTCTTGTCTCCATGATTCTTACTTTACATTAACGATAGATCAGACCTTTTCTTACAGAAAAAAAATGCCCCCATGTACATGGTGGCATTTTGTGAAAGTTAAATCTCAATTATTTCTTAAGTCCATTTCGGATCAGGAAATTATCGTAATCCTCCTGGTAAGCCGATTCAATTTTAACGGCATCTTCATACGAGGTGATGGCATCAATCAACAAGCCTTGACTCTCATAGAATCCTGCCAGAATAAAATGATTCAATGCCGAAGGTTCAGAGACTTCACCCATGATATCATTTAACAACTTCTTTACTTTATCGTGATCTGCGGCATTCAAACGTTTCACGGTGTATTGCTTGGAGCTTTGCTTAGAATCTGCCTTTGAACTTACGATAACCAAAATGGCTGTTTCATTTTTAAATTTAGGTTGGCTTAAATCTACCCGAATACTGGTTTCAGATGTTTCAACCTTATCCAGTTTATCGCCAAACATGTTCTCGAAAGTCACCACATACGGACCAGTTACGGAGGCTGGATCCCAATTTATAACCACTGTATTATTGTAAACACCTGAGTACTGGCTTTCGGGGAGGGAAACTTTAATAAGAGCCGATTCAGTTGCGCGGTGTACGGCTCCGGTAGCCCCTAATTTTCCACCCTTCTGATCCACATTGCTGCTTAAAATAAAATCGGTGTATTTATTTAGTGCGCTGGAGCCACCCTTTACTTGCTCAGCCAAATCGGCTACTTTGTAAGGTCCCGGCTTTTTAACTTCCAGGGGTTTACCGCTTGCATGAATGAGCCCGATATAACCATTGTCGGCCAATTTTAATTCATCGCCAGCGCGAAGGCTTGCCCCGGTTTTAAGGGGTTGCCAGGCATCGCCCGACTTTACTTCGTTACTACCTTTATTGGCCATTACCTTAAAGGCATAATCCTGACTAAAAGCCAATGTAGTAAACCATATAAAGCCAATTACCGCAATTAATCTAACCGCTTTCATATCTGTAAACATTTTAATTTCAGTGAGTTAAAGGTACAAATTTATTGATTATCCGGGGTTAATCCGGTTGAAGTATCTTTGGTAACAACCCGTCTTTTCAGCTTGTTATACAGGTTTTTAATAACGCCTGAGTAGATCTCGTAGGAGTCTCCCACCAGGGCAATGGCTGCTAACGAAATAGTCGTGTCAAATTTATAACTGAATATGTCAAAAACTTCTACCATAATCAGTGTTAGTATTAATAACTCCACAATCTGAATCAGCTTAGTGATGCCATCGTACCAATCGGGCATCCGGATGTATATCAACGAAAATAATGCCACATTTAAATAGGTTAAAATAATGGCCAGCAGCCATTCCTGCCATTCATCCATCGTATCTACATAATCTTCATTCATGATCATGGAGACAATGTTGGCATGCACTACCACCCCAAACATATCGGGGTTGGCTTTGCCCGCCATTTTCAGGTTCAGCGGGGTAAAAAACTTGTCGCTCCAGGAGGGATCGCCCAACTCTTTACCTAAAAACCCAAATATTACCACTTTGCCCTCAATCATGGAGGGCAAGTAGTTATCGGTAAAAACATCATCCACATCCAGGGTATAAAATACCTGGGGATAATTGGTTAATCCGAAAAAATCGGCAATGTTTCCGCGGTAATTAATGATTTCGGAAAAGTTTTCCCTTTCCAGAAATCTTTTGGTTTTAACCGGGTCGTATAGCATTGCCATTTGAACACCAAAGGCGAGGTGCTCTTCACCGTTCACATCCATGCGTGGGTTAAATGACCGGCAGGTTTTTACGTCATCCTGGTAAGCGGCCTCCGTTTCAAGGCTTGCGTATCCTTCCACGAAAGTTACATCAGTAAAGAGCGGGTCAGAACGCTCCAGTGAGTCGTACACATCATCAAGATTTTTTCTTTGCAGCTCTTTTGTTTTGAGAAGTTTGGAAACGAGTACTACATTGCCCGCTTCTCTGATTGCCTCTGCAAGCATTAAGTTACCCAAGGTATCAATCAATTGAGGACAATAAATCGTATCACGGGGCATTCCCTGGCAGTTATAAAATACATCAACCCCAATAACTTTTGGCTTATGCTGGCTGATGGCCTTGATCATATACGCCACTTGACGTCTGGATAATTCCCCCGTGTTTACCACAACTACGTTCGTATCCAATGGCGGGTCTTCCCGCAATTGAGAGAACACATAATCGGTTAATTCAACGTCCTCCAGGGCCTGCCCAATCGGATCAAAGGCATCAAAAAGTTTCAGTTGAGTGAGTCGATAGATGCCAAACATCAACAGAAAGATGAATAAAGTAGCCAGAGCTGCATCAATCCAGAAAAATTTCTTCATTAGGAGGTGTGGTGTCTGGTAAATTTAGAAATTTATGCGTGTAATACTAAACCAGCACATTGAAATTACGCCTTAACGTACATGAATATGCCGATGGAATTCTTCGGGGTGACCGGATTGTGTTGGCCAAAGCAATAACCCTTGCTGAGAGCAAACGTAATGACGACCGGTTACTGGCCAATGCTCTATTGGAGCAGATTATTTCCAAAACCGGAAATGCCATTCGTATCGGTATTACCGGGGTACCCGGTGTTGGTAAGAGTACGTTTATTGAAGTCTTTGGAAAACACCTTATTGAGCAGCACAACAAAAAAGTAGCGGTGCTTACGGTGGATCCCAGCAGTCCGTTAACTAAAGGGAGCATTTTGGGTGATAAGACCCGCATGGATGAGTTGGCAAAAAATCCAATGGCATTTATCCGGCCTTCTGCTACGGGTGAGGCACTGGGTGGCCTTACCCATCGTACACGTGAAGCCATTCACCTTTGCGAAGCCGCAGGTTTTGATGTGATCATCGTTGAAACGGTGGGTGTAGGCCAATCCGAAATTGCAGTAAAAAAAGTAGTAGATTTTTTTCTCCTGTTAATGCTGGCGGGAGCCGGAGACGAACTGCAGGGTATTAAGAAAGGAATTATGGAAATGGCCGATGCCCTTGCGATTACCAAAGCGGATGGCGATAACCGAAAGAAAGCCACCGAAGCCAAAGCCGATTATGAACACGCGCTTAACCTATTTCGCCCGGATGAATCAACCTGGACCCCCCGTGTATTAACCTGCTCTGCCTTGCAAAACGAAGGTATAGATGAGGTGTGGAGGGTTATCCGGGAATACGAAGAAAAATTAAAGACAAACGGTTCTTTTGAAAATAAACGGCAACAGCAACGGGTTGACTGGATGCACGAATGTTTTAATGAATTGGTGAATTCGGAGATTCAGCAATCGGAATCGTTGCGGAACTTATCCGCTGCCTTTCAAGCAGAAGTATTAAAAAAAGCGTTGACTCCACAACAGGCAGCACAGAAATTACTGTATGAATTCATTCAATTTTTAAAGCGTTAACTGTTTCATGAAATACATATTCTTTTTTTTGTTGTTTATTTTTTTTGCCGGCTGTCAATCGAAACAGACTGCCGAACAAGCAACTTCACCCCTTACAAAAACCAGCCTGAAGTATGCCGAGGGGTTTATTGTATCACAGGAAAATAGGTGCAAACGGGTAGAAGTAATACGACCCTACCAAAATTCCACTACTGGCATTAAATACCTGCTTGTTCCGAAAGGAGATAGTATTCCTGATCACGAACCTGGTACACGAATCATACGAATACCTATTACTACCATTATCTGTACTTCGACTACACACATTCCATTACTCGATTATTTAGGGCTAAGTGAATCACTGATTGGATTTCCTACAACAGATTACATCAGCTCGGAAATAACCAGAGCACGAATTGATGTCGGAGCGGTAACCGAACTGGGCATTGATAAAGGGATGGACCTGGAACGGATTGCTTTACTGAAACCGGATGTGGTTATGGGCTATACCCTTTCGGGTGATTTCGGGCAATTCAAAAAAATTGAAGAATTAGGGGTACCGGTTATTCTCAATGCCGAATACCTGGAACGCCATCCCCTTGGCCGGGCCGAGTGGATAAAATTTATGGCGTTGTTCTTTAACAAGGAGGCCACGGCCGATTCTATTTTTAATTCCATCGAGGCAGCTTACCTGGAGGCTCAACGATTGGTTAGCACCACTACAACACGGCCAACGGTAATGAGTGGCGTTGTGTATGGAGACACCTGGTTTCTGCCAGGAGGGAAAAATTATGCCGCCCAACTTTTTCAGGATGCCGGATTTAACTACCTGTGGTCCGATAATGACTCTAATGGATACCTGGAGTTGAGTTTCGAGTCGGTGTTAGAGAGGGCCCACGCTGCTGATTATTGGATTGGCGTGGCTTCTTTTAAATCATTAATAGAGCTCGAAAGCGCGGACACGCGCTATACTAAATTCGCTGCGTTCAAGAAGGGAAATGTTTTCTCATACGATATACGTAAGGGCGCAAAAGGAGGCAGTGAATTTCTTGAACTGGGGTATTTGCGCCCCGATATTATTCTGAACGACCTGGTTAAAATTGCCCATCCGGATTTGCTGTCCAATCATGAATTTTATTTTCATGGGCGATTAAAATAAAAGCCATCACGCGATAACGGAATGGCTTTTTAATTACAATAGGTTTAAACACTACACTTTAATCTCAACATCTACCCCACTGGGTAGCTCAAGCTTCATCAGGGCATCCACCGTTTTGGCGCTGTTGGAGTAAATATCCACCAACCTTTTATAGGTGCAAAGCTGGAACTGCTCACGCGATTTCTTATTAACGTGCGGAGAACGAAGTACTGTAAACTTTTCTTTTTCGGTTGGCAATGGAATAGGACCGCTTACCACTGCGCCTGTTGCCTTTACGGCACGTACGATTTTCTCAGAAGACTTATCTACCAGGTTGTGGTCGTAAGACTTGAGTTTGATTCTTATTTTCTGGTTCATGATCTAAACGTCTTTTAGATATTTATTTAACGGCAACAGCGCCCTTTACTTCATCAATTACTTTTTCGGCCAGGTTCTTAGGAACCGGTGCATAATGTGCAAAGGTTAACGTAGCTGAAGCACGGCCTGATGTAATCGTTCTCAAATCGGTAACATAACCGAACAGTTCCGATAGGGGCACATCGGCTTTAATAACCTGAGCGCCTCCACGGGTATCCATACCCTTCATCATTCCCCTTCTTCTGTTCAAGTCACCCGTTACTGAGCCGGTAAATTCATCAGGCGTAAGCACTTCAACGCTCATAATAGGTTCAAGCAGTTGCGGACCACATTTTCTTGCAGCTTCCTTAAAACCAATGCGGGCAGCCAATTCAAATGACAGCGAGTCGGAGTCCACATCGTGGTACGAACCGTGGAACAGGCGCACTTTCATGGAATCAATCGGGTATCCGGCCAACGGACCGTTTACCATAGCTTGCTCAAAACCTTTCTGTACGGGTTGGATAAATTCACGGGGAATTACACCCCCCACAATATCGTTTACAAATTCAAGTCCTTCCTTGCCATCATCGCGTGGCCCGAGTTCAAATACAATATCGGCAAACTTACCCCGACCACCAGTCTGCTTCTTATAAACCTCTTTATGTTCAACCGTAGTAGTAAGTGCTTCCTTGTACGCCACCTGGGGAGCACCCTGGTTGATTTCTACTTTAAATTCACGCTTTAAACGATCGATGATGATTTCAAGGTGAAGTTCACCCATACCCCGAAGAATCGTTTGGCCAGTTTCCTGATCGGTATGAACACGAAGGGTTGGGTCTTCTTCTACCAGCTTGGAAATGGCCATGCCGAGTTTATCTACATCGGCTTGTTTTTTAGGCTCAATAGCATAGCCGATTACCGGCTCGGGGAACACCATGGATTCCAACACAACTTTGCGCTTCTCATCACAAAGTGTATCACCGGTTTTGATGTCCTTAAATCCTACTACCGCTCCAATATCACCAGCGTTAAGTCGCTCGATCTGGTTCTGTTTATTGGCATGCATTTGAAACACACGGGATATGCGTTCCTTTTGATTTGACCGTGTATTAAAAACATAAGAACCTGACTCAAGTATACCTGAGTAGGCACGAATAAAGCACAAGCGCCCTACAAAAGGATCGGTGGCAATTTTAAATGCAAGGGCAACAAAAGGCTCCTTTTCATCTGGCCGGATAACGACTTCAGATTCATCATCAGGATCTGTTCCAATGATATTATCCTTATCCATAGGAGAAGGCAACAACTCCATTACATAATCCAGCAAAGTTTGTACACCCTTGTTTTTGAATGATGACCCACAAACCATGGGTACAATCTTCATGCTGATAGTAGCCTCCCGTAAAGCCTTAAGAATTTCAACTTCAGAAATTGATTCCGGATCTTCAAAATATTTTTCAATTAGCGATTCATCAACTTCAGCAACGGCTTCAAGAAGTTTTTCACGATACTCTTTCACCTCTTCAACCATGTCTTCAGGAATAGGCACAACTTCATACGTCATACCCTTGTCGTTTTCGTTCCAGATAATACCACGATTGTTAATCAAATCGACAACTCCCTTAAAGTTCTCTTCTGAACCAATGGGTAGCTGTAGGGGTACTGCCTTGCTGCCTAACTTCTCTTTTACTTGTTTGCATACGCCCAGAAAATCGGAGCCGGCACGGTCCATTTTATTTACAAAGCCAATCCGGGCAACTTTGTAATTATCGGCCAGGCGCCAGTTGGTTTCGGATTGTGGTTCAACGCCATCAACGGCACTAAATAAGAATACCAATCCATCCAACACACGCAATGAACGGTTTACCTCAACGGTAAAATCTACGTGTCCGGGTGTATCAATGATGTTAACGTGGTATTTATTATTTCTGTAGTTCCAGAATACCGTGGTTGCAGCGGAAGTAATAGTAATACCACGCTCCTGCTCCTGTGCCATCCAGTCCATGGTGGCCGCTCCATCGTGTACTTCACCAATTTTGTGACTTACACCAGCATAATAAAGAATACGCTCGGTAGTGGTTGTTTTACCGGCATCGATGTGCGCAGCAATACCAATATTCCTGGTGTATCTAAGATCTCTTGACATGTATTAACCCTTACTTTGTTTAAAATCTGAAATGGGAAAAGGCCTTGTTTGCTTCAGCCATACGGTGCGTATCATCCTTTTTCTTGATAGCCGCGCCTTCACCCTTTGAAGCCGCAATGATTTCACCTGCGAGTTTATCCATCATGGTTTTTTCACCCCGCATGCGCGAGTAGTCAATCAACCACTTAATGCTCAGGTTTATTTTACGCTCAGGTCTGATTTCAATCGGCACCTGAAAGGTGGCCCCACCAACCCTGCGGCTTTTTACCTCTACAGAAGGCATAACATTGTTCATCGCGCGCTTCCATACTTCCAGGCCGCTCTCGTTGGTTTTCTTTTCAACCAAAGCAATCGCATCATAGAAAATATTGTACGCAGTACTCTTCTTTCCCTCTTCCATCAGGTAATTAACAAACTTGGTTACCAGGGTATCCTGAAACTTAGGATCCGGAAGAAGGTATCTTTTTTTAGGTTTTGATTTTCTCATGAGGTATGAAAATTATTTTTTGCCTTTAGCCGGAGCAGCCGCACCAGCCTTCGGACGTTTAGCTCCATATTTTGAACGGCTCTGTAAACGGCCGTTTACACCGGCAGTATCCAACGCTCCACGAACAATGTGGTAACGTACACCCGGAAGATCTTTTACCCTGCCTCCGCGGATAAGCACAATGGAGTGCTCCTGAAGGTTATGGCCAACACCGGGAATGTAAGATGTCACTTCAATA
>CAZOYJ010000154.1:0-8658 GCA_964583905.1 uncultured Roseivirgaceae bacterium | reverse complement strand
TTGCTCAATTGGCCCTGGATAATTTCGTTGAAATGCGCGACCTGGTTTCGGATGAGAGCTTTCTATTCCGCAAGAAAATAGAAAACAAGCTTCATAATTTATTCCCGGAAAAATGGATTCCGTTATATTCCATGGTCACGTTCCATGAAAACATGCGTTACTCCCAGGCCCTGGCCATCGGCCAAAAACAAAAAGCTATTATGGATGAAGTGTTAGCGTTACCGGATATTGCATCCACCTGGGAAACCCTGAATTTTGAAGAGATCGTAAACCGGTTAGGGTAGCTTAACTTGAAATGTGAAGCCTGTACTCCTCATATCGCACCAGGATATCGCGTACGTAATTCACCGGCTCTTCGCACTTGCAATACCCGGCTATGACTACCGGATCGCGGTAATACTGCGGATCAGATTTTTTTAATAAGTACGTTTCTACCACACTCCAGGTATTCGGGTCATCCCCGTATTTCTCAGTAAGTTTCCGGGCATCAATGATATGCGTCATGCCGGCATTGTAGGAAGCCAGTACAAATTTCAAGCGCTCAGTCTGATCTTCAATGCTCTTCTGCCAATATCGATCCAGGTGCATCAGGTAGCGCACACCACCACGCAGGCTTTGGTAGGGGTCACTTCTGTCGGTAACACCAAATTGCTTGGCCGTTTCGGGCATAAGTTGCATCAGGCCTTTGGCGCCAGCCCACGACTCGCCTTCCGGATCAAACATGGATTCCTGGTAAACCAATGCGGCAAGCAACCGCCAGTCCCAGCCAAGTTTTTCTGCCTCTGCTTTAATCAGGTCATCATAAGGCGAAATTTTACTGCCCCCCAGCGAGGAATAATCGCTTTTTACGCGAATCATGGAGGTGCGCGGACTGTTAAAATACCGGTTGAAAATAACCATGAAGGTTGGCTCCTTTTTTACCTGTACCAGCCATTCATTAATGGCATCTGTTAATTCAGGCGAATTTTTTCGAACGCCCCAGGCAATTTGTTGGGGCAGACTAAGCACGGTTTCCACATCCAAGTTTGGGTAATAGGTGGCGTTAACCCGCGCAATCAAATGATCGGTAACGGTATAGTTTATATGACCTAAGGCAACAGCCTGGATCAGGTTTTCAGTTTCGGCACCGGCACTGTCTTCGCGGATGATTATTTCACCGCCAATTTCCTCCGACAAGTGCAGGAGCCGTTGCGAAAAACTGGAAGCGGGCATTACGTACACTTCTTTTCCGATAAGTTCGGCTGGTTTTCGAATCAAGGCGCGTTCAAGCTGGTCGCGGGTAAGCTGCCGCCAGTTATCGGGTTTACGCTGTACCAGCACCTGGTAGGCCTCGTAATGTTGATTTGTAAAATCAATGTGCTCTGTACGCTCTTTGGTAACGGTTAGCGGAAAAGCCAGAATATCACCTTCTCCTTCCACAAGCTGTTGCAGGGCATGCTCAATGCCCGAGGTCACTTTAATGCGCAATTCAAGCTGCAGGTGGTTGGCCAGGTTTTGTAATAATTCATACTCGTACCCCATGGAGCGGCCCTTATAAATAAAATAACTGAAGGAGTTATTATCCACCAGTGCATTGATGAAGCCGCGCTCCCGGATCTGGGACAAATCAAAAACAGGTTCAGGTTCGTCAGCCGGGGCGGCTGTAAACAGGTTGCAGGAATGTAAGACCAACAGCAAGCCAAACCCTAAGTACTTTTGCAGGAGCCTCATAGGTTGTGGAAGGTACTGAAAAGGTGGTGAAAAGAAAAGAGGCTCCAGATGGAGCCTCTTAAGTAAATAGGAATCTTGTAAATTAATTGAATGTGTAGCGCAAGCCAAATTGCATGTAATACGTTGAGCTAATGGTGTTATTATCTCTGAACGTATTGGTTACAGGTTGATTCCTGTCTGTTTGCAAACGGAAAGTTGGCTTAACCTGACCACCTGGAACAATGTTGTTAACATTTGTAGGTACTAATACACTTGGGGCATTAACCAATTTAAATGTTCCCCAATTCTTGTTTAACAAATTTCCGAAGTTGAAAATATCGACAGTAAACTGAAGTGAATTCTTCTTTCCACCCAAATTGGTAAAGATGTCCTGTGCAAAGCGGAAATCAACCTGATTACGCCATGGAAGTGTCGCTCCGTTCCGTTCAGCATATTGGCCTCTTCTTGAGCTCAGGTATTTATCCTGCTCAATGTAACGGAAGAATATATCACTTTGCTGCTTTGCCGTGTATACAACACCAGCATAGGTAAAGTCAGTAAATGTAATTTCAGACGGATCCTTTGGCACATAAATTAAATCGTTGAAGTTTCCATCACGATTAAGGTCACCACCATACGTATAAGAGAATCTACCTTGAATCGATCCTTCATAAAACAAGGATATACTTGTCGCTAACGATTTCAGGTATTCTCTGCGGAAGCTGATCCCCGCAATTAAACGATCCGGAACAACGTAACCGGCAAAACTTCTTTCAGGATTGTTAGCCGAACCCACAATGGGTGTAAGCGACCAGGTGTTAAACAACTGATCTCCGATTCCATCATAAACTACTTTGGATTCACTTCGGGTATATGCTACAAAAGCTGAAATTCCGTTGCTGAACTGTTTGTCGAGTTTTGCGGTAATTGACCAATAGTAACCCTCAGAAGTGTTGCCTAGTACGGTGGGGTTAAACGCGCTGTTACCCGGTGTATTATTCGGGTTATTGGTATTAGGTTGCCCGACATTGTTTAGGTAATTGATAAATTTCTGGTTATTCGCAGACGGATAAATGGGTCGATTATCCGGGTAAACGGAATTACCATCAACATCAACAATATTCATTGGTTGAGGATCAACCAGGTTGTAGTTTTTACCAATAGCAATGTTTAAATCCTTGTTATAGATAGCTTCTAAACTTGCAATAAAGCCAAGGGGTAATCGCTTATCCACTGCAACACTGGTTTTCCAGGTTTGCGGGAATTTGAAATTCGGATCGATGGCACTGATATTGGAGGGGATGGCTGTACCCGGAGTTGGCGGTGTTGCCGGAAGGTACGCGCGGATGTTCGGATCAAATGGCCCCGGAACGTTTCCCTGACCATTATATGCCTGAGTAAACTGCAACAAACCGGCATCACCCGATTGAGCAACAATCCATACGGTAGGAACACGACCTGTAAACACGCCCGTTCCACCACGAACCTGAAGTGTACGGTCGCCCTTTACATCCCAGTTGAAACCTACCCGTGGCGAGAACATCACTCTTGTCTTGGGCATCACCCCTGTGTCTATAATTCTATCATCAGCAAAGGTCAATTCAGCCACCATGGGGTGGGTTTTAATCTCCGGTACACTTGGGAAAGTGGGCAGATCAAAACGAATACCACCTGTAAGTTTGAATTTTTCATTAACCGCTATTTCATCCTGGAAGTATGCCGAGTATTGTGTAAATCCTACCTTTGGATAGGCCTGTACGTAACCCGGTAGCAATGAATAGGTAATGGCATAGTCGGTAGGAAGTGCACCATTCACAAAATCATCCCATGAGTTGAAGCGGTATAAACCAGTTCCAAAACGTTGAAAGCCGTTTTTGGTGTTCTGAATATCCAGTTGAATTCCGGCAGTCAGTGTATGTTTACCGGTAGTCCAGGTAACAAAATCAACAATCGAAAACGATGAAACATCGCGCAGGTTCCCAAAAGTAAAAGGCTCATACCCAAAAGTAGTAAAAGGAGTGCCATCTTTCATGATATCAACCAACGGAAACACATTGCTGTCTGAACTACGCGGGTCATTTTGATTGGTATAAGTTGCCCGGAAGGTATTGGCGAATTTGTTGCCAAAAACAGAGTTCAACTCCATGGCCAGGGAATAAAAGTTTGCTTCCTGGAAGTAGTTGGAGTTTTTAAACCACAAGGCATTATTATTAGTACGCCCCGCACCGGTTGGATAGAAGAAACCCGTGCCTGTTGTTGAACTGCTTAAGAAGGATGGGCTTTTACTTTCTACCTGGCTGTATCGGATGTTAAACCGGTGGTTACTGCTAATGTTCCAGTCAAGCCTGGCAACAAAACGGGTGTTCTCGGCTTCAAAATCATAATTATCAAATGGACCCGTCTCATACCCGTAATTCTCTCTTAAAAAGGTGCTGATCTCGGTTAGTTCTGCTGCGGTTGGCCTCCTGATATTTGGGGCACTACCAAATGGCGCTGATGGTGTTGCCGCAAAATCAGTCATCCCAGGCCGGACAGTCTTACCGCTTTCAGCATTGACGAAAAAAAACAATTTGTCTTTAATGATAGGTCCGCCTAAACGGAAGCCGTAAGTGTTTTCTTTAAGAGGCTGCCGGGTTAACGGGTTATTATTGGCAACTCTTCTTCCCTGCTGATTCTGATTTCTCCAGAAAGTGTATGCCGAACCTTCAAATTCATTTGTACCCGAGCGGGTCACAGCATTAATGGCACTTCCAATAAACCCTGCTTGGCGCACATCGTAAGGAGTAACGTTTATGGAAATTTCGGCAAGTGCATCCAATGAAATCGGAGAACCGTTTGCCGGAAGGTTTGTGCCGATCCCGAAAGTGTTATTAAAATCTGATCCATCTACTGTAATGTAATTCTGTCGATAGTTACCTCCACCAATTGCACCATTACTGGTAGATGTCGCCTGAGGCGTCATACGAGTCATATCGTTAATGCTCCTCGAAATAGTTGGCATATTTAAAATTTCCCGAGTGCCTATCGTAGTAACCGCACCACTTCTATCGCTGTTCATAATGCGATCCTGAACACCCGATACAATAATCTCTTGTAATTGAGTGCCCTCCTCCTTCAAGATTGAGTTAATCACATACGGCTCACCGATTTTAAGGAAAATTTCGATGTAGTTTTGCTCTGCATAACCCACAAATGTAATTTTTACCTTGTAGGGTCCGCCAACGCGCATGTTGGGAATCGAAAAACGCCCATCCGCCATGGACACTGTTCCATAAGTCGTGCCGGAAGGCTCATGCACGGCTACAATGTTGGCGCCAGGAATTGCTCCTCCTGCTTGCTCCTTCACCATACCCATGATGGACGATGTAGTAACCCCCTGTGCAAATGCCCCACTAAAGGCCGTCAGCATTAGGGTTGTCAGTAGTAAAATTCTCCTCATAAATTTTAGATTTAAGTTAGATTTTAAAATGCTGCCAAAAATATCCGTAATAGACTGAAATCCTTTTAAAATGCCTTTAATTCTTTCCACAATTTTATTCACAAAGAATTAACACTTCGAGCTTGACCGCTTATAAAAAAACCGGTAAAACCCTTGATTAAAAACCGCCCCTTCGCTCTATTTCCATCTAAATCCAATTTTAAACCCGATGAGACTGTTTTACATTACCCTGGCCTGCCTGTTGCTGTCAGCCCATATCGGCTTTGCCCAGCCCGACCTTTCCTATTATCTGCCCGATGGCGTTGCCTATAATCCGGCAACACCAACTCCTAAATCCATTATCGGGCACGAGGTTGGCGAGTGGCACATCAGCCACGACCGCCTGGTGAATTACATGTATGCCCTGGCCAACAGTTCCGATCGTATCGGCATCCAGGAAACCGGCCGTACGTTCGAAGCGCGACCCCTGCTGTTGCTTACCATAACCTCACCCAAAAACCACCAGCGCCTCGAGGAAATCCGGCAGCAGCATGTGCAGTTAACCGATCCTTCAAAGTCTGGGAGTCTTGACGTTAAATCCATGCCGAATGTGGTCTACATGGGCTTCAGCATTCATGGTAATGAAGCCAGTGGCAGCAATGCCGCTTTGGCTGTGGTCTACTACCTGGCGGCTGCGCAAGGTCCGGCCATTGATAAACTTTTGGATGACGTAGTGATTCTGTTTGACCCCAGTTTCAACCCGGATGGGTTACACCGCTTTTCAAGCTGGGTAAACTCACGCAGAAGCATGCTGATTTCACCCGACCCGAATGACATGGAACACAACGAGCCCTGGCCCGGTGGAAGAACCAACCACTACTGGTTCGACCTGAACCGCGATTGGCTGGTGGCCCAACTGCCCGAAAGCCAGGCACGCGCCAGGCAGTTCCACCTCTGGAAACCGACTATCCTTACGGATCATCACGAAATGGGAACCAACGCTACCTTCTTTTTTCAGCCGGGCGTTCCTTCGCGCAATCACCCGTTAACCCCTGAAAAAAATCTTACGCTTACGCGGAAGATCGGAGAGTTCCACGCCAAGGCGCTCGATAAAATCGGATCGCTGTATTACACCCAGGAAGGTTTTGACGATTTCTACTACGGTAAAGGTTCTACCTTCCCCGATGTTCAGGGAGCTATCGGTATTCTATTCGAACAAGCCAGCTCACGCGGGCATGCCCAGGAAAGCATTCACGGCACACTAACGTTTCCGTTCACGGTACGCAATCAGTTTACCACAGCACTTTCAACCCTTGAGGCTGCACAAGCCCTGCGGGAAGAGTTGCTTGCCTATCAGCGCGACTTCTTTAAGAACAATTTGGCGGAAGCAGCCAAAGATCCAATCAAAGCCTATGTGTTCAGTTCGGGTGCCGACAAGTACCGGAGTTTTCATTTGGCCGAGATCATTGCCCGGCACGATATAGATATTTATAAACTCGCCACTAGTCAAACGTTAAGTGGTAAGCGTTATGAAAGCGATGGCAGTTACATCGTACCCCTCAATCAAAAGCAATACCGGCTGATAAAATCTATGTTTGAAAAACGTACCCAGTTTCAGGACAGCCTGTTTTATGATATTTCATCGTGGACTATGCCGCTGGCTTTTGCGCTGGATTATGAAGAATTGAAATCAGTGCCGGGTTCTTTACTGGGCGAAAAGTTTGATCCCTCCAAAAAACCAATGGGTAAAATTATTGGCGGCACCACCGACTATGCTTATGTGTTTGAAACCTATAGCTATTATGCACCCCGGGCACTTTATCGTTTGCTCAGCAAAGGCATACTTGCTAAAGTGGCTAATCGTGAGTTTTACCACACCGATGGCAAACGGTTTGAAGCCGGATCGATCCTGATTCCGCTGGGTGTTCAGGAGAAAAGCCCCGACCTGGTGGAATACCTGGTAAAAGAGATTTCCAGCGAAGACGGTATTGATGTTTACGCTTTCAAAACCGGCCTCGACTATAAAGGATCGAGCCTGGGCAGCAATAACTTTTCGGCTCTACGCGAACCCAACATAGCCATGCTCGTGGGCGATGGCATTAGTTCCTACGATGCCGGGGAAATCTGGCACCTGCTCGATACCCGATTTCGCATTCCGGTTAGTTTAGTGCCCGTTGATGTGTTTAACCGGCAAGGTAATTACAACAAATACAACACCTTGATCATGAGTACAGGCTCATATAATAGTCTGAACGATGCCACCAAAGAAAGGCTTCGCACTTGGGTGCAGAACGGTGGGGTTATTATAGGCTTGAAAACCGCGTTGAACTGGCTGAACAGCAACGGCTTTGGAAAATTTGAAATGAAGAAAAATGAACCCAAGGACGAATCTGGGAAACCCAAACCGTATTCGGACATTGCCTTTACCTCGGGAGCCGAAGCGTTAAGCGGAGCCATCTTTGAAATTCAGGCCGACTTAACAAATCCGCTTTTCTATGGGTATCAACATGCACGCATCCCCGTATTTAAAAGCGGAGCCTTGTTTATGGAACGTTCTAAAAACGCGTTTGGAAACCCCGCTGTATTTACGAACAATCCTTTGCTAAGCGGATACATAACCAATGAAAGCCTGAACAAATTAAAAAATGCTTCTATGGCCGGAAGTTCACCGCTCGGCCAGGGCAGGGTAATTGGCTTTACCGAAAACCTAACCTTCAGAGCCTTTTGGTTTGGCAGCAATAAAATGCTGACCAATGCTATTTTCTTTGGGCATACCCTGAGCAGTGGGTCGGGCAGGTAAACTGAAAGTGAGGATAAGTCTGTTGCAATTAACGTTCCGCCAGACTATTGCTTCTGTGTGCTAATCCATGCAGTTTGCGGCTATGGCAGCAAAGCGATTGATCGTGTTGGTTATGATAGTACTGGGGGTGGCCATCCTATACCCTTCATTTGGTCAGCAACGAAGAACCACCAAAGAACGACTTGTTGAAGCCCGAAAAAAAGCTTTAAGCAGCATTACGGTAAGCCCTCGCGATACAACCATCGAACAGAAAAGTGAGCAGTCGTTTGTTCCGTTTGCAGGAAAAATTATCCGTAACATAAACATCGATCACGTTGGCTTTGAAAAAAGCTTGTACGACACCGCCAGCCGGCAAACCCTGGAAAATATCGCCCGCTTTGCCAACAACCTGCACCACAATACACGCGAAAAAACAATCCTTAACAATCTGTTTATCTATCGCAACCGACCATTGAACCCATACAAACTTGCCGATAACGAACGTTACCTGCGCGACCTTGATTTTATCCTGGATGCCCGGATTGTAGTTGAGCCAGTTAACGGTAGTATGGATTCTGTTGATCTTTTTGTTTTTACCCGCGATGTGTTCAGCCTGGGCGGAAGCTTTACACCTGGATCAATTGACAGATACAGCTTAGGCCTTTACGACATTAACGTTGACGGTCGTGGGCAGCGCGCACAACTGAACACCCGCTTTGATACTGACCGAAGGCCACGAGTGGGTTATCAGCTCCTCTATTCCAAAAACAGC
>CAZOYJ010000153.1:0-8766 GCA_964583905.1 uncultured Roseivirgaceae bacterium | reverse complement strand
CTGCCTGTACAAAAATTACAAATCCAATAGGTACCGCACCGGGCATGTGGTTCGACAAAGGCGACAAAGTGTTTATGTCGATGCCGGGCGTGCCGCACGAAATGAAAAAAATGATGACCGAACAAGTCATCCCGCGGTTGCAACACAAGTATACCTTACCGGTAATTCATCACGCCATCGTGCGAACCATTGGTATGGGTGAATCTTTTCTGGCGGATAAGATTGCTGAATTTGAAAAACATTTGCCTGTTCCTATCAAACTTGCCTACCTGCCTGGCATGGGCGAAGTGAAATTACGATTAACGGCAACCGGGCAATCGGTTGAACAACTCATACAAGAAACAGATAAGTTAGTAAATCAATTAAAAGAAATCCTTGGATCGTATGTGTACGGAGAGGGAGATATTTCGATAGAAGCAGTCATCGGAAACATGCTTCGCGAACGAAAGCTTACCCTTGCCATTGCCGAAAGTTGCACTGGTGGGTACCTCTCGCATTTGATTACCAGTGTACCCGGCAGCTCCGATTATTTTATGGGCAGCATGATACCCTATGCCTATGAAATTAAAATGGATCAGCTCGGGGTTAAGTCCGAAACACTTCAAAAATTCGGAGCGGTAAGTGAGCAGACCGTTCAGGAAATGGCCAACCAGGTGCGCCTTAAGTTTAATACGGATATTGGTGTGGCTACCAGCGGCATTGCCGGACCGGCCGGAGCAACACCGGAAAAACCGGTTGGCACCGTGTGGATTGCTTACTCCGACAAACACCAAACCGTAGCACGAAAACTCCAGCTTTCCAATGACCGCCTTTTAAACATTCGCTATGCTTCAGTAGCCGCGCTCAACCTGATCAGGCTGAGTTTGCGGCAATTTTGAAGGTACTCTACTTCAGTTTTCTGATGCACTTACAAGCCAATAAAAATTAGTTTTTTGGCATCGTTTGCATGACTTTCATCATTACACATTAAGGCTTAATGGTCCATCTTGAACAGCCTGTAAACGGCAGTTTATGAGCGCCAAAATCAATCAGAATTTTTTTTCAGTCGACCCGGATCGTTCGAAGTTATTGTCGGAACTGTGGTACTATCAACTACGCGACCGCTACATTTCAAGCGAAGTAATCTGTCAATTGGCTGAACAGCACCAATGCGCTGCAATCGAAATTGAAGGGGTTGCATCTTTCTACCATTTTTTCCACTTAAAACCGGCCGGCAAATACACCATTTACCTGAACAATAGTATTGTAGCAGAACTGAAAGGATACGACCGAATTCGCGATGCCTTTGAGCACGAAACCGGAGCCCGCCTTGGATTTACAGACCCCTCCGGTACATTTGGCTTATATGCTACGGCCTGCATCGGATTGAGCGATCAGGAACCGGCAGCACTTATTGATTTCCATCCATTCACCAACCTGAATGCACTCAAGGTAAAGGAGATCATCCGCAAACTAAAACAAGGCATATCTCCGGCTGAACTTTGCGATTCACCCAGCGATCATATTCGTTATACGCCAAAGGACAACCGTACCATATTTTTCGCCCCGTATACGCGGGGTAAAGCAATCCATAAACTTTCTGAATGGGGTTCCGATGGTGTTCTGGAACACTTGAAAACTTCCGAACTGGCCGGTCGTGGTGGCGCCTTCTTCCCTACCTGGAAAAAATGGGCTGCCTGCCGCGGTTACCATGAGGCACCCAAGTTTATCGTGTGCAATGCCGATGAAGGTGAACCGGGTACCTTCAAAGACCGTGTATTGCTGAATAATCAGCCGGGCTCGGTAATCGAAGGTATGATCATAGCCGGCTATACGGTGGGCGCCTCATTCGGCATTATTTACCTGCGTGGTGAGTACCGCTGGTTAGCCGGAAAGCTTGAAGATGAGTTGGAAGCTTTCCATAAAAAAGGATTACTGGGCAAAGATGCAGGAGGAATAACCGGGTTTGATTTTGATATCCGCCTGGAAATCGGGGCAGGTGCGTATGTGTGCGGTGAAGAAACCGCCTTGCTGGAATCGGTGGAAGGCAAACGCGGTGAGCCGCGCACCAAATGGCACTACCCGGTAGAGAAAGGCTATTTGCAACTTCCAACGGTTGTTAACAATGTAGAAACCTTTGCGGCTGTTGCCCGGATAATCCAAATGGGTGCGGAAGAATATTGTACACGCGGTATTCCCGGCTCACCCGGCACCAAGCTGATTAGCATTTCTGGTGATTGCGCACACCCCGGCCTGTATGAAATAGAATGGGGCATGACTGTAGCTGAACTCCTCGACCTCTGTGGTGCAGAAGATCCCTGGTTTATACATGTAAGCCGACCCACACGCGATATCCTTTCCAAAAAAGAAAAATTCAAACGGATTTCCATGCTCGACAAAGACATCCGGTGTGGCGGATCCATGATGGCGTTTAACAGCTCGCGCGACCTGGTTCATATCCTGATGAATTTCACGGAGTTTTTTAAACATGAGTCCTGTGGTGTTTGTACACCTTGCCGGGCCGGAAATTTTATCATCCAGCGAAAGCTGGAGCGGCTTCAAAATGGTTTGGCCGACAAAACCGACCTTGCCGAACTGCAGAGTTGGGGTAAAATCATGAAAACCACGAGCCGCTGCGGATTGGGTAAAACAGCAAGCAATGCCATTCTCCAGTCACTGGAAAAATTTGATGCCTATTTTAACTCGCGGTATGCCGGCACCGATAACAGCATCATCCGAAAATTTAATCACCGGTCGGCCATAGCCGACTATGAACGATATAAACCCTGATACCATGGCAACTTGTTCGTTCTGGATTGACGGTATTAAATACGAAGCAGAAGAAGGCACCAACCTGGTTGATGCCGCAAAAGAAAACGGGGTATTCATTCCATCGTTGTGTTATTTCAAACACATTGATCCGCCCCTGGGCACCTGCCGTACCTGTACCTGCAAAATAAACGGACGCTACGATCCGGCCTGCACGGCCTACGTACAGGAAGGACTTCAGGTGGAAGTGAACAACCCCGAGTTGGTGGACATGCGCAAGGCGCTTATCGAAATGATGTTTGCTGAGGGCAACCACTTTTGCCCGGCTTGCGAAAAAAGCGGCAACTGCAACCTCCAGCACATGGGCTATGAACTGGGTATTTCAGTAACCCGTTTTCCACACCTGTTTAAAGACCGGCTCATCGATTACCAGCCCAAACGCATGGTGATGGAGCACAACCGGTGCATCAAATGCAAGCGGTGTGTGGAAGAAGTGCTGACCACCGATGGCAAACGGGTGTTCAATGCCATCAACCGGGGTAATGAAACCATGATTGGCATTGATAATGAACAGGAAGCCAAGCTCACCGATGAGCAGGCACTAAACGCTATGACCATCTGCCCTACCGGTTCCATCCTTGTTCGCGGAAAAAGTCAGGCTAAACCGTTCGGTGATCGTTCGTTTGACCTGGAGTCTTCACAGAAACAATTCAAGCACAGCATACTTCAAAAACCCAAAGTGGTTGACTTTGAGAAAAAAGTAATTGCCACGGTTTCGCTGGCCGGATGCTTTGGCTGCCACATGTCGATGCTTGACATCGACACCGAAATTCTCGACATAGCCGAACTGGTTTCGTTTAACAAATCTCCGCTTACCGATATAAAAAAATTCACGCAACGATGTCACCTCGGGTTGGTGGAAGGCGGATGCTGCAACACCGAAAACATTGAAACACTGATCAAATTCCGCGAGATGTGCGATATCCTGGTAGTAATGGGCGAATGTGCTGTGTGGGGTGGATTACCCGCCATGCGCAACACCCTGCCGTTAGGTGAATGCCTCGAAGAAGCCTACCTGAATTGCATAACCAGCGAGCCCGGTGAAAACACAGTGCCCTATCATGAAGACTTGCCGAAAATTCTGGACCGCATTTATGCGTGCAACGAAATTGTAAAGGTTGATTATACCATTCCCGGTTGTCCGCCTACGGCAACACACATCTGGAAAGTAGTAAAGAGCTTATTGTGGGGAGAAGACTTTTCGTTGTTGTATTCTGAATTTAAGTATGACTGACCATGAAGCAGAAGATAGTAATTGATCCTGTAACGCGCGTAGAAGGCCATGGCCGGGTAACCATACACCTCGATGAATACGGCAAAGTGGAAGATTCGTTCTTTCACATAGTTGAATTCAGGGGCTTTGAAAGGTTTATTCAGGGGCGGCCCTATTGGGAAGCTCCGGTATTGGTACAACGCCTGTGTGGCATTTGTCCGGTAAGCCATCATCTGGCGGCAGCCAAAGCCATTGACCAACTCGTGGGTGTTGATCCGGAAGACCTTACACCGGCAGCATATAAGCTCAGAAAGCTCTTGCACTACGGACAGATTTTTCAATCACACGCTTTGCATTTCTTCTACCTAGCATCACCCGATTTATTATTTGGCGCAGATGCCCCCAAAGAAAAACGGAATGTGTTTGCAGTGGCTGTTGAAAATAAAGAGTTGGCCCGGAAAGGAATCCTGATGCGCAAGTTCGGCCAGGAAATAATCAAAGCCATTGCCGGAAAAAAAATTCACGGAGTGGCGGCTGTTCCGGGTGGCATGCACAAGGTGTTCGATCCGCAGGAACGCGATTACTTCCTCAATGGAAAAGACATCCCTAACATCAACACCATGCTGGATTGGTCGAAGGAAACCCTTGACTTTATAAAAGGGTATTTCGAGAAGCATAAAACCATGGTCGATACGTTCGCCACTTTTCCTTCCGGACATTTAGGTATGGTGGATGATGATGGAAACCTGGAATTGTATCATGGCAAGTTGCGTGCAATTGACAGTTCTGGTAATCTTACCTTATCGGATGTTTCTACCAACGATTATCAAAAGTATTTTCTGGAAGGTGTTGAACGCTGGTCGTATATGAAGTTTCCGTACCTTAAAGAAATTGGTCGCGAAAACGGATGGAACCGCGTTGGGCCGCTGGCACGCATGAATATCTGTAACGCCATTCCAACACCGCGCGCTGAAAATGAACGTCAGACTTATGTGAACTTTACCGGCAATAAGGTCAATAACAGCACGCTTTATTCGCACTGGGCCCGTTTGATTGAACTGTTGCATTGCTCGGAAGTGATGAATGAGTTGTTGCACGATGACGAAATTATGAGCGATGATTTGGTTCGTGAAGGGACCAAACGATTGGAAGGCATTGGCATCATTGAAGCTCCGCGCGGAACACTCACGCACCATTACCAGGTAGATGAAAAAGGGATGATCACCCGCTGTAACCTGATTGTATCCACCACCCATAATAACGAAGCCATGAACAAGGCCGTACGGTGGGTGGCCAATACCATTATCAGCCAGAAAGGATCCATTACCAACGGCATGTTGAACCAGGTGGAGGTTGCGATACGCGCCTACGATCCTTGTTTAAGTTGCGCAACCCAGGCATTGGGACAAATGCCATTACACGTAGAAGTTTATAATTATAAAGGAGAACTGATCGATGAACACATTAAAAACAGTTAACCGAACATTGGTAATCGGTATCGGCAACTATGGCCGGTCGGATGATGCCCTGGGCTGGACATTCATCGACACGTTTATCACCCACGATGATTTATTCGACTTTGAATACCGTTACCAGTTACAGATTGAAGATGCCGAGCTGATAAGTCAGTATGATCAGGTTATTTTTGTTGACGCAACGCACCAACAGCTTGATGAAGGCTTTTCATTTTATGCGTGTGTGCCTTCGGCATCCTCTTCCTTCACAACCCATAAGCTGGAACCGGAAATGGTGCTGTGGCTGGCCTGGGATTTGTTTGGTAAAAAACCAGATGCCTTTGTGCTAGCGATCTCAGGAACGGAATGGAAATTACAACATGGCTTAAGTTCAACTGCCCGGATAAATCTGAATAACGCAGTGGCTTTCTTCCTTGCGCAAATCAATAATCTGGTACCAGCTCCTTGCTGAAGCACGCAATTCAATATCCAATAAAAAAACCGGACCTAAGCCCGGCTTTTTGCTTAACCATAAACTTAACTTAATTGCTCATATACTTAGATTCACCCAATTTGGCGTGAGCAACCGCCAAACGCGCCACCGGTACTCTCGGCCCGGAACAGGACACATAATTCAATCCGATCTCATGACAAAACTGGATGGATTCCGGATGGCCGCCATGTTCTCCGCAAATGCCCACTTTGAGTGCAGAATTGGTCAGGCGTCCGTCTTCAACCGCCATTTTCATTAGCTTACCCATGCCCTTCCTGTCGAGCACTTCAAACGGATTATCTTTTAAGATCCGGTTGGTGATATAAAACGGCAAGAACTTGTTCTCGGCATCCTCGCGCGAGAACGAGAAGGTGGCCTGGGTTAAGTCGTTTGTTCCGAAAGAGAAAAATTCGGCTACGGTGGCCAGTTCTTCGGCCTGCAGACAAGCACGAACGGCTTCAACCATGGTACCGTATTTAAATTTCAGCTTAAGTCCTCTTTCCGCTTCCAATTTTTCTTTCAACTCATCCACAAATACTTTCACCTGGATAAGTTCTTCCACGGTAATCACCTGCGGAACCATGATTTCCGGATTCACATCAATTCCGGATTGCTGGCAATCGGCTGTAGCTTCAAGGATAGCCTGAATCTGCATGCGGTAGATTTCAGGGAACGTTATGCCCAGGCGTACCCCACGGTGGCCCAGCATCGGGTTAACTTCGTGTAGCTCCTTAACTTTCTTCAGCATTTGCTCCTTCTTGATAATGGCCGATTCCACCAACTCGGCTCCACTTAACGTGAAAGGTGAAGGTGATTTTTCAGGAATGTTCAGATCAGCATTCAATAACCTCAAACTGCCAAACAGGTTAGTAACCCCGCTTACAGTTTCCTTCAAATGGCGCAGGTTGACCAGTTCATCCCGAAGCACATCTTCGGTTGGAAGAAATTCATGAATGGGAGGATCGAGCAACCGTACCGTAACCGGACGAGGCGCCATTACCGCAAAGATTTCTTTAAAGTCGGCCCGTTGCATATCTTTAAGGCGGTCCAATGCATCCTCACGTTCTTTGGGAGTTGCGGCCAGAATCATTTCCACCACAATCGGCAAACGTTCTACATCATTAAACATGCGCTCGGTACGGCAGAGCCCGATGCCCATAGCGCCAAACTCAAGTGCCTTCTTTGCCGTGTCTGGTGTATCGGCATTGGCATAAACTTTTAGTTGAGCCATTTCATCGGCCCAGCTTAGCAAGATTTTCAACTCATCTGAGAAAACAGGATCAACCGTAGGAATAACCCCCTGGTACACATGGCCGGTACCGCCATCGATGGTGATGTAATCGCCTTCAAGTAAAATTTTATCGCCAATCAACGCCTGACGAAGCTTCACATCTACCTTAATCCCTTCGGCTCCTGCCACGCAAGGCTTACCCATACCACGGGCAACCACGGCAGCATGTGAAGTTTTACCGCCACGACTGGTGAGGATACCCTGGGCCGCAAAAAATCCATGAATATCTTCCGGCTTGGTTTCTTCCCTTACCAGGATCACTTTCTCACCTGACCGCCCGAGTAACTCAGCGCGATCGGCATCAAACACAACATGCCCCGAAGCAGCGCCAGGTGATGCCGGCAACCCAATGGCTAAAGGCTCAACCTTAAACGAGGCATCCAACCTTGGGTGAAGCAATTGCTCCAGCATGTCGGGTTTAATGCGCAACAAAGCCTGTTGTTTTGTGATTAACGCTTCTTTTTCCATTTCAACCGATGTCCGTACCAGGGCAACGGTATTCATTTTACCATTGCGGGTTTGAAGGCAATACAAAATTCCCTTCTCAATGGTGTATTCAAAGTCTTGTACTTCTTTGTAGTGGACCTCAAGTTTTTTGCGGAGTTCCTCCAGTTGTGCGTATTGCTCAGGCATTTCTGTGGCCAGTTGCGTTACCGGTTTCGGAGTACGGATCCCGGCTACCACATCTTCGCCTTGTGCATTGGTGAGGTATTCTCCATACATTATATTTTCGCCCGTGCCTGGATCGCGCGTAAAGCCAACACCGGTGGCGCAGTCGTTACCCATGTTGCCGAACACCATTGTTACCACATTTACTGCGGTGCCGTTGGCCATATCGGGCGTGATCTTGAATTCTCTCCGGTAGTCGATGGCGCGTTTGCCCATCCATGAATTGAAGACTGCCTTGGTGGCAATTTCAAGTTGTTCAAATACGTCTTCCGGGAAAGGCCTGCCGGTATGGTCTTTCACCACGTACAGGAAACGCTCTGTAATTTCTTTAAGATCTTCTGTACTTAATCCAACATCCACCTTAACGCCTGCGCGTTTTTTTATTTCTTCAAAGTGATGATCAAATTTTTCATCGGGAACACCCAGCGCAACTTTACCAAACAATTGAATAAATCGTCTGTAAGCATCATAGCCGAACCGCTCATTGTTGGTTTGGCTGATCAGCCCTTTTAGGGTTTGGGAATTCAATCCCAGGTTCAAAATAGTATCCATCATGCCCGGCATCGACATGGCTGAACCCGATCGCACCGAAACCAGCAACGGATTAGCTTCATCACCAAACGTTTTACCTGTAACGTTTTCAAGCTGCACCATTTGTTCATGCACCTGCTTCATCAGGTCAGCGGGCAATGTGCGGTTGGTATTCAGGTAAGTAAGGCAGGCTTCCGTAGTAATGACAAAACCAGGCGGTACATTTACCCCGATTTGTGTCATCTCACAAAGGTTAGCCCCTTTGCCACCCAGCAGCTTTTTGTTTTTACCATCGCCATCGTGGAAG
>CAZOYJ010000152.1:0-9012 GCA_964583905.1 uncultured Roseivirgaceae bacterium | reverse complement strand
TGTAATCCTGCGTACGCGGATCGGAACCCACTTCTGAAAGACCTAAAATAGAACCACCATCGATCATTCCGGGGTAAATAAACTTACCCTTACAGTCGATTACTTCGGCTCCCTGGGGGATGGTAACGTTAGCTCCAACGGCTGTAATCTTTCCATCGCTAATCAATACGGTACCGTTTTGAATCGTGCCTCGGGTTACTGTTTCAATGGTTGCACCTGTAAGCGCAAATGTGCCACTTTTACCTTTTGGACTTTGTGCATGTGTCGATAAGGCCAAACCAGCAAAAACCAATGCCAGCAGGGTTGCATTTAATAACTTTCTCATTTCTCATTCAGGTTTTGAAGGCCAAACAAACGTACAAACTCGTACTCGGCACCCTGCATACACGATTCGTGGTCGTGTACATAGTTTTCGTGTAACGTTACATCAATGGTTTGCCGGGGGTCTACATAAATCCGCTGATCATCGGCATCCTTCTCACGATCAAAGCGAACGATGCCATCCACCACGGTAACCATTGGAATGGTATAAATGGAGAGCGGGTGATTTTTAAAGATGGCGATGTCGGCATCTTTGCCCACCTCGATGGAACCCACACGGTTTTCGATGCCCAGTTGTTTGGCCGGATTGATGGTTATGAGCGCCAGCGCTTCATCATCGGTTAGCTGACCATACTTCTGGGTTTTGGCTGCTTCGTGATACAGGTGACGCATCAACTCACCGTCATCGGAATTGATGGAAGTAGTAACGCCATTTTTGGTCAGGATGGCAGCGTTGTAAGCTGTGGAGTAATACACTTCAAACTTGTACGCCCACCAATCGGAAAACACAGAAGCCATGGCTCCGTGTGCAGCCAGTTCGGGGGCGACTTTAAAGCCTTCGTTTACGTGCTGGAACACCAGGCGCTTAATGCCAAAATCCTTACACACATTTAAAAGCATGTAAATTTCATCGGCCCGGTATGAGTGGCAATGAATAATGATGTTGCCGCGTAATATATCGGCCATGGTTTCGAGGCGGGCGTTGTAGGCCGGAGGCGCCCCGCGAAATCCTTTTTGAGCTTTGGCTTTGTTGTAGGCATCCCAGGCTTCCCGATAGGCCTGGCCTTGTGAGAATGCTTCACGAATCACAAACTCAACCCCCATGCGGGTGCGGGGAACAATACCGTTGCCGCTGCCATGCACGCGCGTAGGGTTTTCACCCAACGCAAATTTGATGGTGCGCGGGGCACCTTCCATTTTCAATCCTTCAGGGTCTTTCACGCCATAACGCAGTTTCACCGTTTCGCACTGACCGCCAATAGCATTGGCCGAACCGTGCATAGCATGAATAGTGGTTACTCCACCACCCAACGCCCGATACAAACTCACCTGGAATGGATTGATCGCATCGCCTGTAAACACTTCGGCTGTAACCGGAGAGGTTGCTTCGTTGATCGCATCCAACCCGGCATGCGAGTGGGCATCAATAATGCCGGGCATTACAAACATACCGTTGGCATCAATTACTTTATAGCCCGCAGGAGCTGCTATATTTTTTCCAATCTGACTGATCTTTCCGTCTTTCACCAGCACATCGGTATTCTCCAACGAGCCCTTGGTTACCGTAAGCACCGTACCGCCTTTGATCAACAAATTACCGCGTTCAGTCTGCGCAAAAGCTGCACTCAGGAAGGCGATAAGAAATGTGGTTATTAGTATTTTCATAATTCTTTAAGCTAAAGGTTATCGATTAGGATCTCTTGTGCCTTTCACCGGAAATGTTCCGTACTGTTCAACGGAAAGGGTGCCTTCAAACTCATCACCATCGATGATCAGGCTAACCTCAACCGGAATCTCGCTTCCGCCTGCGTTAAAGCCATAAGAAAAACTGAGGGTATTGCCTTCCAGTGAGATGGATCTCAGTTCAGCATCCTGATTGCTCATGCTGCTGCTCATGGTGCCGGAATAACCCGAACCGTCTTGTTTGATTTTAATGGTTCCGGTTAAGTTGCCTTGGGGCGTTTCGGTGGTATACGACCAACTACCGGTAGGATCGGCTTTTTTTCCGTTTTTGGCATCAGATTTCGTTTCTTCTTTCACATCGTATTTGTGCATCACCCCATCTACAAAAACGTATCGCACCTTTGCCTTTTCGTTGAAGTAGGGTTTATCGCTGATCACCAGATTAGCAATTTTCCCCTTATCCACTGAACCTACCCGGTCGGATATACCCAGCAGTTGTGCCGGGGTGGTGGTAAGCGCAGCCAATGCCTGGTCCTCGGTAAGGCCTGCGGCAATCATTCTGCGCAGGTTGGCGGGGATATCTTTGGTTTTTGCCGAACTGGTGGAAAAACCGAAAGGCACACCTGCTTTCTGGAATGCAGCCGCCTGGGCAGTATAGAGCGCAATAAATTCAGCTTTACGTTTTTCCAACGTTTCTTTTTCAACATCCTGTGGTTTTTTGGGAGTATCTTTCTTTGCCTCGTCCTTCTTTTCTTCTTTTAACGCATCCGGCAAGTCAAGACTCAGAAATACTTTTGCGTTGGCCGCTTTGATCTTAGGTATCATATCCCAACCTTCTTTCACATCGCCCAACATCAGCGAAAAACCTAACTCCTGCTGAAGGGTGATCACTCGCTGGGCATCCAGAAATCGTTCGGCTTTAAACAATACCGGTAAACGTTTGTCGATAACCGGGTAGAATGCTTCCAGGATTTTATCGTTCACCGGGCGTTCCAGTCCGGCACGATTTGAAGCATACATGGATTCATATGCTTTCGCTTGCGAAGCTTGTTTATATAATTCCCGGTATTTCGACATCACCGCAATAATGGTATTAGGATACACACGCTGTGCACCGGTAAGCTCGGAATAGAAAACTGTGTTGCCGGCTAGTACCAGGTCGTTGGCCGTGTTGCCAGCCATGTTGATGATCGCGCCAGTGCCGGGCAGCATTCCGCCATAGGGTACAACCTGTGCCGTGGTAAATCCCAGGGCACGCAAATCTTCAATGGCTTTATCGGATGGATTAAGCGAAGCGCGCACATCCTGCTGTGGTGTGATGCCGGCTTGTGCCGGATCGGGATTGCCCGGATCTTTGGGGCGCTCCCGGTTTGGCTCTTCCTTGGGTTTGATAACACCAACCCGCGAATAGCCATCAATAAAACCGGCATATACATACATGCTATCGGCCTTAATCACTACAGCATCGGAAGGAATGGAAAGGTTTTTTCCAACGTTTTGGATGAGTCCGTTTTTAATGATTACCGTTCCCATATCAATTTTCCGGCCGGGGGCCTGGACAATATTGACGTTGGTGAGTGCATAGGTGCGCGTAACCGGACCGAGTTTTACCTCCTCCTGCGCAAACCCGGTGATCGACAACCAACTAAATAAAAGAGCCAGTAGTTGCCTGGGTATTCGATTGAATCGCTTCATGAACAATGTGTTTAGATTAGGATGAGGGGCAAGTTAACCGTCCGATCTTCAGCCGGAGGTGTTGAATACATGGGTGGTTAATTTTTTGATTTTGTGGTATTCCTTAAAAAAAATCAAGAATTCACCCATAAACCGGGCGGTTTAAACAACTCACTACACCCATTTAACGGTTCATTACAATTCAGTTTTGCATCTCACACCCAGTGCGGATACTTGTATCGTAAAAGAGCATAAACAAAGATTTTAAGATGAAAAAGCGCACCTATCTCCCCTTCCTCCTGATTGTCCTGTTTCTGTCGGCTATATTGCCGGCAGTTGCCCAGGATGAAGAAGCTTCTTCCAAAACCGTAGTTGTATCCTCTTCCGGAAAAGGGATTCAACGGTGGCGCACTTCCACCGGAGTTAGCGACTTTAACATTGAATACCGCGGTACCATTGAAGTTACCGAAGATGACAAAGACATTAAAAGCATGTCGAATGATGGGTATCTTGAAATCAGCAAGACCGTATTTGGCAGCAAGCGGGCCATTGTTATAGAATCCCAGGGTGGCGGGCGGATCAGCCGGGACTATTATGAAGGCAGGAGCAAAAAGGAATGGGAACCTGCGGGCCGCCAATGGCTTGCTGAAATTCTTCCGGAAGTGGTTCGCACCACAACTGTAGGTGCGGAGGGCCGGGTTGACCGCTTTTACCGGCAAAGCGGATCGAAAGGTGTGCTTGGTGAAATAAGCTCCATCAAAAGCGATTATGTAAAGGCTCACTATGGAAAACTGTTACTTGGAAAGAACTTATCAAACCAGGAAATACCCGATGTGATTACCGGGTTATGCAACAGCATCAGCTCCGATTACTATCTGGCTACCCTTCTGAAAAACAACATCGGTAAGTTGCTGGTAACCCGTGAAGCAAGCGATGCCTTCTACAAAGGGGTACGAAACATATCTTCCGATTATTATAAGGCCACCGTTCTGCAGGCCGGGTTAGATAAGTATGCAGCTTCGCCTGAACAAGTAAAAACAATCCTTCAGACAGCCGCTACGATCAATTCCGATTACTATCTTTCGACAACACTTACCTCCTTACTCAATAAAACGGACGTTAAGGAAGAGTCGTTAAATGAAATGATCGCCATCTCCACGCGCATCAGCTCCGACTACTACCGCACACAAGTGTTAAGCAAAGCACTTCAAAAGGGCAGTGTTTCAAAAGCCACGTTTAAAAATGTAGTGGATGCCGTGGCTACGGTTAATTCCGATTATTATAAATCCAATGTGCTTACGTCACTAGCCGGAAAGTCAGCGCTGGATGACGCCACCGTAGCGCAGGTGATTTCCATAACAGCCAATTCCATGAGTTCTGATCATTATTCGTCTCTGGTACTCAGGTCAGTTATCAAAAATCAGCAGCTCTCAGAACAAGCTTTTCGGGAGTTGACTGCGGCCGGTAGTAAAATCAAATCCGATTTTTATACCTCCGAAGTTCTGCGTGAAGCAGCCGCCCAGGCTAAAACCAATAAACAGTTGGTCAGTGTTTGCGAAGCCACCGGACGGATGACTTCTGATCATTACATCACCGTTGTGCTGACCAGCCTTGCACCAAAAGTGAAAGCAGGCGACAATGACCTGAAGGAAGCCTACCGGCAAGCCGCCAAACGCATCCGCTCGGAAACGTATTATGGCCGGGCTCTTCGCGCCATTGAGTAAAAATCACACTATGGTAATCGGATGTAATTAACTACATTCGGTTACCATGACCTTTATCACACGCCACTGGTTAACTATGAAGGAACAAATCCGGTCGATAGCTTGGTCAATAGGGCTCATGGCCATTGCGGGTGTATTACTTTACGTTTACCTGCATGCCAGCGAAATCGGACCGTTTCCATCTATACAAAATGTTTCCGGCTATACATTAAGTGCAGTAGTTGGCGGCCTGACCGGACTGATCATTTACTTTCTAAACCGGCTGTTTAACAGGTTGCTCTCCTGGAGCGGAAGTTTTGCCAGCCGTTTTATTGCCGGATTTATCACCTACGTGGCGGTAACGTACGGGCTGCTTACCAGCGTTGCCTACACCTTAACGAGCCTGGATAAAGTTAACATCCTTTGGAACGGCTTCTCCCTTCAGGATGATGACCTGGCGTGGAAATTACTGATCATTCTATTGGCCGGATCGTTCATCTACTCGGTAATATACGCGTTGTTGTTTTCGTACAACCAATACGCCCATACCCAGATTGAAACACTTCAGCAACATCGCAAACAACTCGAACTTCAGTTTGAAGCTTTAAAGAGCCAGCTCAGTCCGCATTATTTGTTTAACAGTTTGAACACCATCTCATCGTTGTTGTATAAGGATCCGCAGCAAGCCGAACAATTTATCCGGAGGCTTGCCCAAACGTACCAGTATATTCTTTCTACCCAACACAAACCCTTCGTTACGCTGGAAGAAGAGCTTGAGTTTGTTAAATCGTATTACTATTTGTTGCGCATCCGGTTTCAGCAGTTGGTGAACATCGAAATAAACGTTCCGAATAACATCGTGCGGAGCGCCATACCGCCCCTCACGCTTCAGTTACTGGTGGAGAATGCCGTTAAGCATAACTCCGTTTCCGGGGAGAAGCCACTTTACATTTATATTACGGCTATCGACAACACACAATTAAAAATAGTAAACACCAAAAGCGCTCCCCGGGATACATCCCATTCCACAGGAATAGGCCTTGAAAACATCCGCCAGCGTTACCGGTACTTCACCACCAAAAATATTCAGATCCGGGACGCTGAAAGTTATACCGTGCTGTTGCCGGTAATTCACAACACCGCCTTTCAGCAAGCTTCATGAACAAGAAATACTTTATTCATAACCCGCTGTTTCGTGTACTGGCCCCGGTGGTGTACGGAGTTGTTATTTACCTGCTGATTCTATTGATTAACAACAACCTGAACCAACTGAAAGAAATTTTTAGCGGGCAGGAAGTGTACCTCTGCATCGGGCTCACTTTTTTGACCTTTGAATCCATCCGGTTAATCATTATTGCCCTGAATAATAATCTCCCCGAAGGCTGGAAAACCCTGGCGATTCCCATTCAATTTGTGTTATCGGTTGGGGTTAGCCTCGCCCTGGTCATCCTTACACTAACTTCTTATTTCGATTGGGTTATTGGTTTCAGTATGGCTGCTTCGCAACTCAAAGTTTTCACGGTGCTCTACGCCCTCACCGCACTGCTGTACAACCTGCTGTACTACAGCAACTACTACCTGAACCGTGAAAATACCTTGAAACTATCGGCCGAAAAACAACAACAAGAAGTGCTGGAGCTTGAAATTTCAGAATTCAAAAATGAAATCAATCCTGATCTGTTGTATGAAAGCCTGGAATCGACTATTGGACTAATGTACCAGAACCCAGAAGCTGCAGAAGAATACATCGACAGCCTGGCCGCTACCTATCGGTACTCGCTCACCAACCGGCACAAGGAATTTATTTCAGTACAAGCCGAAATTCAGGCGGCACGGGAAATGATCCGGTTGCTGAATGAGCAATACTTCGGACAAGTGCGCTTGCACGTGCAACCGGAGGTGCTGACCGAAAACCGGCTGCTTATTCCCGGATCGCTTCCGTTGGCCGTTGAAGGCTTTGTGCGCAACACCATCATCACCCAAAAAGAGCCGTTAGTAATTACCTGCTACCTGGAAGACGATGAATACCTGGTGCTTCAATGCAAACTTAACGATCGGCTTTTGCAACATGAGGAGAGCTTAAACTCCCTGAAGCGATTGCAAAAATCGTATGCATTATACAGCGATAAGCCCATGATCCAGGTGAAAGCTTACGCAGAAAATTATATTAAATTTCCGGTGGTTAAACTGGCAGAAGAAATCCATCCGCTCTGACATGAAGGTAATTATTATTGAAGACGAAGTGCCCGCAGCGGAGAAGTTAGAGCGTTATTTGCTGAAATACGATCCTTTAATAGAAATTTCAGCCCGGCTTACTTCGGTGAAAGATGCCGTAGCGTGGTTATCGGAAAACCAGGATCAGGTAGATTTGCTGTTTCTCGATATTCAACTGATTGATGGATTAAGTTTTCAGATTTTCCAGCAGGTTCGGGTTACCAAGCCGGTTATTTTCATTACGGCCTTTAACGAATTTGCGCTCGATGCCTTTAAAGTGAACAGCATCGATTACCTGTTGAAACCCATTACGTATACCGATCTTTCGGCCAGCCTGGAAAAACTGAAAACGTTACGCGAACAATTAACCTGGAGCGATCAGAAATCGGAACAATTGCGCGAAGTTTTCGCTGCGCCCAAAACCAAAGATTATAAAACCCGCTTTATGGTGAAGTTGGGCGATCACATCCGGTCTATTACCAGCGAACAAATCGCCTTATTTTATGCCGAAGGCAGGGAGGTATACCTCATTACCACCCAATCGCGCAAGTTCATTGTCGATTATACCCTCGAAACTTTGGAAGACCTTCTTGATCCGGCTGTCTTTTACCGGGTTAACCGAAGTTTCATATTAAACATTCACGCCATCAAAGACGTAATGGTGTACTCCAACAGCCGCCTGAAAATTACGCTTACGCAAGACTTCGATAAGGAAATTATCGTAAGTCGCGAAAAGGTGAACGAATTCAAGGAGTGGTTCGATGGGCAGTAAAAAGTCTGTTCGTTGTGTGATTTAAATCATAGTTTCAGGCTCCGGCTCATGGGATCTTTGTGCCAAACGAGTAACCATGAGTCTTTCGCATAACTATACTGTAAACCTGACCTGGCAGCGCGATCGTCAGGGAACATTATCTTCAGCCGAACTTCATCAACCGCTTGAAGTTGCTACCCCTCCGCCTTTTACCAAAGGTGTTACCGGAATCTGGTCGCCCGAGCACCTGTTTACTTCAGCCGTGAGCAGTTGTTTGATGACAACCTTTTTAGCTATCGCTGAAAACTCAAAACTTGAATTCGAAAGTTTTATCTGTAAAGCAACCGGTAAACTTGAGCAGGTAGATGGAAAATACAAAATGTCGGAAATTTTATTGGAGCCGCGCCTGATCATTTCGCATGAAGAAGATCTTGCCAAGGCCGAAAGGATCTTACAAAAAGCCGAAGCAGCCTGCCTGATTTCAAATTCCATTACTTCAAAAGTACACATGACACCGATAATTGAAGCGCGCCCGCTTGCCGCCTTGAAATAGCCTAAACAAATTCCGTCCAATCGCTGTTTTTATCCGGAGCATCCGGAAGCTAAACCCTTATCTTTGCAGCATGGATACACGGGGCATATTGTCGCACATTTCCCGAAACGTTACGCTGAACGATGAAGAACAACAATTCTTTATCTCTATTCTCGTTCCGGTAAAACTGAAGCAAGGCGAATTTATTGAAAAAGCCGGTGAAATTTCCAACAACTTTATCCATGTCAATGCAGGTTGCCTGATGACGTATTATACCGATAAGGATGGCAACGATCAGGTGCTTCAGTTTTCAACATCCGGGTGGTGGACAGACGATTTGCTATGCCTAACTAACCGTGAACCTTCCATTTACTCCACCCGCGCCCTGGCCGACAGTGAAGTTTTTCTGCTAC
>CAZOYJ010000151.1:0-9016 GCA_964583905.1 uncultured Roseivirgaceae bacterium | reverse complement strand
GACCAAGCCCGCCCCCCATTTCAGATCACCCCATTTAGCCGTTTTTATCCCGCAGCAAATAAATCGGGCGAACCTATTGCCTTCCTCTTTCGTTTTTGTTAGTGTTGTATAAATAAAAATTTAGACTAATCTAAAAATATATTCTTTGGTATCTAAAATATTAACGATAGGGTGTTGTTTTCTGAGTGCCTTGTGTGGCTTTGGCCAGCAGGCGGGGCTGGCCGGCAGGGTTATTTCTGGCTCCCAGCCGGTGGGCTTTGCCACGGTGGCCCTGAAAGGAACGGGTTATGGAGATATTACCGATGAACAAGGCAGGTTTTTTCTGAAACAGGTACCGCATGGCGAATACCTGTTAACCGTTTCCTCGGTTGGGTATAACCCGGTTACCCGGAAAATTCGCATCCAGGAATCCACCCCGGAAGTTACGATTGAACTGGAGGAAGCGGTGAACACCTTGGCGGATGTGGTGATTACCGGAACCATGAAGGAAGTGCAAAAACTTCAGTCCGCCATACCGGTAGAAGTGTATTCGCCCACCTTGTTCAAAAAAAATCCGGTGCCAAATATTTTTGAATCACTTAACCTGGTGAATGGTGTTCAGCCGCAAATCAACTGCAACGTGTGTAACACAGGCGATATCCACATCAACGGGTTGGAAGGCCCCTATACAATGGTGTTGATTGATGGGATGCCCATTGTGAGCAGTCTTTCAACCGTGTATGGATTGTCGGGCATTCCCAACAGTTTGGTAAAACGAATCGAAGTAGTAAAAGGTCCGGCTTCCACCCTGTACGGATCGGAAGCCGTGGCCGGGTTGATTAACATCATTACCAAAGACCCAACCACGGCATCCCGGTTTCAGGCCGATGTGTATGGAACAAGCGTTGGCGAATTGAACACCGATATCGCAGGTGTGTTTAAGTCAGGAAAGAAAATGTCAATCGTGGGCATTAATCATTTTATCTACGACCAGCTTCGCGATATCAACCACGACAACTTCACCGATGTTACGCTTCAAAAACGGATTTCGGTTTTTAATAAATGGGACCTTCCCTTAAAAAACGGAAAAAGCTCATCGCTGGCCTGGCGGTATTTTTACGAAGACCGGTGGGGCGGTGAGTTACAGTGGAACCACCAGTACCGGGGCTCGGATGTTTATTACGGAGAATCCATCTATACCAATCGATGGGAATTAATCGGGAGTTATCCGTTGTCGGGAATTCAAAACGTAAGTATGGATTATTCGTATAATCACCACCGGCAGGATTCGTATTATGGTACCGTAAAATTTCTGGCCGATCAGCATGTGGCCTTTACCCAGGTGCGTTGGCATAAGACTATCGGAAAACACGATCTATTGATAGGCGCACCGTTTCGCTTTATTCATTATGACGACAATACTCCGGGAACCGCTGAGCTATCGGGTGCCAACACGCCCGCACAAACCTGGTTGCCCGGAATTTTTGTGCAGGATGAGTTGAAGCTTTCTTCACGGTTTACTACGCTTACCGGATTGCGTTACGATCATCATAACCTTCATGAAAGCATTGTTACGCCCCGCATCAGCTTTAAATATTCGCCAACCGAAACCAGTGTTTTGCGCCTGACGGCCGGTAACGGATATCGGGTAGTCAATTTGTTCACGGAAGATCATGCCGCGCTAACCGGCTCACGCGAAGTGGTAATCCGGAATGAACTCAGGCCGGAGAAATCCTGGAATGTTAACCTCAACTATTCGAAAAATCTGGTGTTTGCATCGGGCTTTGTAAACCTGGATGGCTCGCTATTTTATACCTACTTCACCAACAAGATTGTGGGTGATTTTTTAACCGATGCGGATAAAATCATCTACGATAACCTGAACGGCTATGCCATATCCAAAGGGATTACGTTAAATGCCGACCTTCAACTAACCCGCGGATGGAGTGCGTTGATGGGGGTTACCTTTATGGACGTGTATGCTGTTGATGAAGAATCTGAAAAGCAGAAGATCCCTCAATTGTTTGCGCCCCGGTTTTCGGGAACATTGGCCGTAAGCTGGACTTCATCAAATTCAAACTGGATGCTGGACCTAACCGGCCGCTTTAACGGACCGATGGAATTGCCCATATTGCCGGATGACTTCCGGCCGGCTCAATCGCCCTTTGTACCGCTGATGAATCTACAGGTTACCCGCAAACTGAAATCGGCTAACCACAACCATCACTGGGAAATTTATGGAGGTGTAAAAAACCTGTTCAACTTCATTCCAAAAGATCCACTGATGCGACCATTCGATCCTTTCGATCGGAATACCGATGTGGATAATCCAAATGGCTACACCTTCGACACCACCTATAACTATGCGCCTGTGCAGGGGTTGAAAGGTTTTTTAGGCGTGCGGTATACTTTGCATTAATAACTCAAAACATTATCTGTGCCTTGAACATTGAAATTGGAAGTGCTATACTTGCACTGCTTTGGTTCCGGATCAATCCACGATTGTAAGGATGAAAAGGGAACCCCGTGAAAACCGGGGGCTGTTCCCGCAACTGTAAGCATCGTTAAGGCTTGCCTTATTCTTCAAGCCACTGTCCCGACTTGTCGGGGTGGGAAGGTTCAGGCAAGTGATGTAAGCCAGGAGACCTGCCAAAAGCAACGTGTTCTATTTCAGTGCTTCGGGTAAAAGCGACTGTGATTCTTGTGGTGGATGTGAACGGTTACCTATGCGCATCACTTCACCACCCGATTCATCTTCAGCCTTTACTCTTTTTTCAACCCAAAACCCTTTTTCACATGAAAAAAGAGAAAAAAGTCTGGGCAATGACTATGATTGCCTGTTGGCTGTGGGCGCCAACGCAAACCAACGCCCAACAAGATTCCCTTTCTTCCACCACCCTTCGTGAAGTGGTGGTAACGGCTACCAAGTTTCCTAAAAATGTTTCGGAAACCGGAAAAGTGCTTACCGTAATTGATGAGGAGCAACTGTCGCGCAGTGCGGGTAAGGATTTAGCGCAACTGCTGAATGAGCAGGTGGGGCTGGTGATTAATGGCGCCAACAGCAATCCGGCTAAAGACAAATCGGTGTTTCTTCGCGGTGCTGCGGGTAAGTATACCCTCATCTTGATCGATGGTGTGCCTGTAAATGATCCTTCCGGCATTGATGGCGCTTTCGATTTACGGTTGCTTTCTATCGATCAGATCGAACGTATCGAGATTTTAAAAGGAAGCCAGTCAACCTTGTATGGTACCGATGCCATTGCGGGTGTGATCAACATCATCACTAAAAAGAAAGGTGATAAATCTGTTACCGGCTCAGGTACGTTGAGCTATGGAAGCTATAATACGTTTCGCGGAAACGCTGGCGTATCCGGAAGTACAGCTAAAATGGATTATAACCTGGGGTACACCCGCTTTCAAACCGATGGCATCAGCGAGGCGAGAGACAAATCAGGCAATGATAATTTTGATAAAGATGGATTGGAGCAGAATGCGCTTCAGTTGAATCTAGGGTTGAGACCAATGGAGAAGATTTCCATTAGGCCCTTTATCCGATACAGTGATTTTAGGGGAGCGTATGATGCCGGTGCCTTTGTGGATGATCCAAGTGCAGTCTATGATGCCAGCCTGTTAAACTATGGAATCAATTCTGATTTTACATTTGACAAAGGGACCGTTCATTTGCTCTATGCGCGCAATAAAACCGATCGATCCTTTGCGAATATGTTCGGCACCTACATATACGATGGTAGGTTTAATCATGGCGAGCTTTTCACCAACTATGATTTTTCAGGTCATTTTCAGGTATTAGCAGGCATAAGCTATCAGCATTTCAAAATGATTGCGACTGATGCTGCACTTGAAAATCCAATAGCTGATATTACCAGTCCTTATATTTCATTTTTTGTTCGCAATCTGAAGGGATTTTCTGCTGAATTGGGTGGCCGGCATGTTACCCATTCGGTATATGGAAATAATTTCACCTATAGTATTAACCCGTCTTATCTGATCGATAGCCAGCTAAAGCTATTTATTAATTACACCACGGGTTTTAAAGCACCAACCTTATCTCAACTGTACGGACCGTTTGGAGCCAATGAAAATTTACAACCTGAAGAGAATGTAAGTACTGAAGGCGGTATTCAGTACTTATCCATAGACAAACGTTGGGATGTCCGGGTAACGTATTTCAAAAGAATGATTGAAAACGTTATAGTATTTACCTCTGGCTATAGGAATTGGGAAAAATTGGATGACCAGGGTGTTGAAGTAGAGGGCCTTTACAAAATTAATAAATTCACTATCAGTGGATTTTATGCTTATGTAAATGGAGAGATTACTACACCTTCCACACAAGGTTCGGAAACAAAGCCGAATGATCTCCTCCGCAGGCCCAGACATTCGATTGGTTTAAATATAGGTTACCAGGCATCGAGTAGACTTTATGCCAGTCTGAATTTTAAAACCTTTGGCAAGCGTAACGATGAGTATTTTGATTTGAATACGTTCACCAGCGAACCGGTGGTACTTGATCCGTATCAATTGCTGGATGTATACTTGGAATACCGTTTCCTTGATGGGCGATTAAAAGCGTTTGCAGATTTGCGCAACCTGCTCAACCAGGATTATTCCGAGGTGTATGGGTACCATACGCAACGGTTTAACTTAACCACAGGAGTCGTAGCAACATTTTAGCGGGCAGTGGTTTCCAGGCATTTAAAAAAAAGTAGCGCTCCGGAGAGCGCTACCTAACAAACAAACACCTAACCCCTGCGTACCCTGTTTGTTATCCTAATTCCTTTTCCAGTTCAGCAATGCGGGTTTGAGCTTCCAGGTTTCCAAGTGAAAGCGAGACACGGTATAACTCAAGCGCTTCACGCTGGGTTTCTTTCTTTTTCTTTGGTGCGAACTTGGTTCGTTCGGCAGCTGTCTCCAGCGCCTGGGCCTGGGCAAAATACAGGTCGGCCTGGGTGGATTGTGAATACTTATGGATCTCCTGGATCTTGGTTTCGAGCGAAGCTACATCCTGTTCGCGCATTTGAATAATTTCTTTATGCTCCGCTAACTGCATGTCTTTTTGATTAACGGTTAACACCAGCGTTTCATTCTCTCCGCGCATTCTGTCAACTTCTCCCTGTAAGGCTGCTACTTGTTCGGTACTCAGTTTCAAATCGTTTTTCAACCTTCGGATAGTAGCCGAATAATTTACCGTACTGGTTTTCATGGATTTCTCCAATTCTTCGATTTTTTTCCTGGTTTCAACGATATGCCGATTGATGTCGCCAAGGCGTTCTTTATAGTCGGAATAGGTTGTGCCCTCCACTACATTTGTTCTGAGCAATTGGCGACTTGCATCAATCGAATCGATCAGCGTACCGATTTCCTGCAGAACGAGTGCATTTTGCTGGCTCGCCTGAAGTTCAATCTCCAACGAATCAACGCGCGACAGCAATTGCTGTTTCTCTTTGGTATCGCAACTCCAGAGCAATCCAACAAGCGACAAGACCACCACTATTTTTGAGGGTTTCATAAAATTTTTTGTTTTGTTTTCGTGAGTATAACGCAAAAGTAACCGGCAACAACGCATCGGTAAGGCTAATTCTGGATTAGCTGCACATTATGCAGACCAACCCTTTGATTATCTCTTTTAATTGCCGGGTTTTTTTTTGAACCTGATTACTTTTTGAAAATAAAATAAACGGCCAATACAAGAAACATAAAGCCGATCAGGTGGTTGAGTCGGAATTGTTCGGTCTTAAAAAAGAGCAACGAAAACCCCGCAAATACTACCAGGGTAATCTGAAATTACTTAACCAACTTCTTATACCGTATGCGGTGCGGCTGATCATCGCCCAGGCGTTTCTTCTTGTTCTCTTCGTATTCGCTGAAGCTGCCTTCGAACCAAAACACTTGTGAGTCGCCTTCAAAAGCCAGGATGTGCGTACACACCCGGTCGAGGAACCACCGGTCGTGTGAAATGATCACCGCACAGCCGGCAAAATTTTCAAGCGCTTCTTCCAGTGCGCGCAGCGTGTTAACATCCAGATCGTTCGTGGGTTCATCCAATAACAACAAGTTGCCGCCTTGTTTTAGGGCTATGGCCAGGTGTACGCGGTTGCGCATCCCACCCGACAGTTCCTTGACTTTTTTCTGCTGATCGGTACCGTTAAAATTAAACTTGCCCACGTATGCGCGCGAGTTCATTTCTTTGCCACCCAGCATAATTAAGTCGTTACCTCCGGTAATGGCTTGCCAAACGGTTTCTTCAGGTTTCAGGTCATCGTGCTCCTGGTCTACGTAAGCAATCTGCACAGTTTCACCAATGGTGAGGGTTCCGGCATCGGGTTTTTCTTTTCCGGTGATCATTTTAAATAGGGTGGTTTTACCGGCACCGTTTGGCCCGATTATGCCCACAATGCCGGCAGGTGGTAAGGTGAAGGTTAAGTTCTCGTACAATAATTTATCGCCATACGCTTTGGCAACGCCCTGCGCTTCAATCACCTTATTGCCTAACCGTGGTCCGGGTGGAATGTACAGTTCAAGTTTTTCTTCGCGCTCTTTGGTTTCCTGGGTAAGCAGTTTTTCATAGGCCCCTAAACGGGCTTTCGCTTTGGCGTGCCGTCCTTTCGGGTTCATGCGCACCCATTCCAATTCGCGTTCAAGGGTTTTCTGACGTTTCGATTCGGTTTTTTCTTCCTGGGCTAATCGCTTTTGTTTTTGTTCCAGCCACGATGAATAATTTCCTTTCCAGGGAATGCCTTCACCACGATCCAGTTCCAAAATCCATCCGGCCACGTTGTCGAGGAAGTAGCGATCGTGGGTTACGGCAATGATGGTTCCTTTATACTGACGCAGATGTTCTTCCAGCCACAGCACCGATTCGGCATCGAGGTGGTTGGTGGGTTCATCGAGCAACAATACATCCGGTTCTTTGAGCAACAACCGGCATAAGGCTACGCGTCTTTTTTCTCCACCCGACAGGTATTCAACGTTGGCATCGGGAGGCGGACACCGCAAGGCATCCATAGCGCGTTCCAGTTTATGATCAAGCTCCCATGCATGTAAAGCATCGAGTTTTTCCTGTACTTCACCTTGCCGTTGAATGAGTTTATCCATAGCATCGGCATCGTCCATAAGGGCCGGATCGGCAAACTTTTCGTTGATGGTTTCAAATTCCTTTAAAAGCGATACCGTTTCCTGAACGCCTTCCTCTACAATTTCCCTAACGGTTTTGGTTTTATCGAGCTGAGGCTCCTGTTCCAATAAACCAACGGAATAACCAAGGTCAGAAACCACCTCGCCCTGGTATTCTTTGTCAATGCCGGCAATAATCCGGAGCAAGGAGGATTTACCCGAACCGTTTAGTCCGAGTACGCCAATCTTGGCGCCATAAAAGAACGAGAGGTAAATGTCTTTGAGGACTTGTTTGTTGGGCGGGTAGATTTTACTCACGCCCGTCATGGAGAAAATGATTTTTTCGTCAGCCATTGTAATTATTTTGGAGGTCTGCCTGTTGCAGATGAGGCGCAAATATGGCGTTTTTAGTCCATAGTGCATAGTATTCGCTTCTTCACGGGAGGTTACTTTTTTAGTTTTTGAACAATTACGGACGGGTATTGACTATGGAGTAATTAATTCTATTTTTGCGAAAAATTAAAAAGGAGGACGGAAATTATGTATTGGACCCTTGAACTTGCTTCCTACCTGGAAGATGCACCCTGGCCGGCAACCAAAGATGAATTGATAGATTACTCCATACGTTCCGGAGCTCCTTTAGAAGTGGTGGAGAACCTGCAGGAATTGGAAGATGACGGGCAGCCGTATGAGAGCATCGAAGAAATCTGGCCCGACTACCCCACCAAAGAAGACTTCTTTTTTAACGAAGACGAATACTGATCCTTCATAAAAAATATAGGAAGCCGAAATACCCGGCTTTTCTTTTTAACGGCTTCTAATAAGCCTATTTCAACCTTTTACCGGAAATTGAAGAAGAAGGCAGAGAAGGGGGAGATTTAAAGAGATGTTATTGCGAGAGCGGAACGAGCCCGAAAAGCTTAATCATTAGGAGGGTTTTCAATCTCGCTTTTTAAATGAACTACCCGTTGCGGAAAAGGTATCTCCACACCATGTACTTTGAATTTTTCAAAAATGGCATAGTAAAGCTGGCTTTTTAAAACTTTTGGACGGTCGCTGTATTCCGAAGACCATACCCGTAGGTTGAAGTTCAGGCTGCTCTCGCCAAATTCTTCAAACAACACATCGGGTGGCGGTGTGGTTGACACACCTGGATTTTCGAGGGCTACCTCGAGCAAGATTTTCTTAATTTTCTGTGGATCTTCTTTATACGATACGCCCACCGGAAAATTTAACCGCACATCCCGGTTGTTCAAACTCCAATTAATCACTTTGGAGTTAATGAATTCAGCATTCGGTACAATGATAGCAATATTGTCGTTGGTGATTACAGTAGTGGCTCTTGCCGATATGCGCACGATGTTGCCGGCTACACCTCCTACTTCAACCCTGTCACCCACTTTGATCGGCCGTTCAAACAAAATAATGAGTCCGCTGATGAAGTTATTGGTAATATTTTGTAGTCCAAAGCCGATACCAAAACCCAGCGCCCCAACCAGCAAACCCACCGTACTCAGGTCAATACCTGTTGATTGAACGATGATGATAAAGCCAATTGTAATAAGGGTGTACCGGATAATCGCACCAATAGATTCACTTGTACCTAAGTCAAGTTTGTAGCGGGGAAAAACTTTCCTCACCAGCAACTTTTTAATCCTGGCGGTAATAAAAAACAAGGCGATAAAGGAGATAATAACATACGTGATCAGGCCCAGGGTAAATTCAGCCTGGCCAAGATTGAACAGCGCTTTTCCCCATATAGACTCTAACCAGTTAAGGAGATCATTCATGCGTTCGGTAATTAACCCGATAGGATACCATCTTCTCGTTCAAGTTAATCATAATATATTCTGATAGTCCGCAAACATACCTAATAAAATATGCTCCAGGGCCGCATGGCCAT
>CAZOYJ010000150.1:0-9252 GCA_964583905.1 uncultured Roseivirgaceae bacterium | reverse complement strand
ATTCGGCTTACGCCAAGTATACCTTTTGTTTTATACACAAACATGGAAACCGCCATCAGCATAATAGCCAGTCCGGTAAGTATGCCCGGGATGTAACCGGCCAGGAACAGCGCGGTGATGGAAACCCCTCCACTCGCCAGGCTGTACACAATCAGAATATTACTGGGCGGAATACTTAACCCTGTAGTAGCCGAGGTGATGTTTACGGCAGCACTGTAGTTTTCATCGTACCCTTCCTTTTTCATGGCTGGCCCCATAATGCTGCCGATAGCCGAAGCGGAAGCAGCAGCCGACCCGGAGATGGCCCCGAACAACATGTTGGCCACTACATTGACAAAGGTTAGTCCACCGGGCAGCCCACCCACCAAAACGCGTGCAAAGTCGATGAGCCTTCGGGCAATGCCGCCACTGTTCATGATGTTGCCCGCCAGAATGAAAAACGGAATAGCCAGCAAGGTGAAACTATCCAACCCGGTAGCCATCCGATGTGCAAACGTGGTGAAGGCTGAGATTGAATCGATCGACACCAGCATGGTTAAGATTCCTGAAATCCCAATGCTGTAGGCGATGGGCACACCGATGATCAGTAATACCAGAAAGCTAAAAACGAGAACAAGTATACCGGTGTAATCCATGGTGATCAGGCTATGCTTCGGTTGAGAAAAACTTTCCTGGTATTATCCAGCGTATAGTACAGCACAATCCATCCGGAGAGGGGAAGCACCAGATACACATACCCCAGCGGGATTCGCAGTGCTGCCGAAATTACATTCAGGTAAAACCGGGTGTACACCAACCATGCTCCGCCAACAATCAAAACAAACAACGCAAACAGGGCAATGAGCAGATGAATGATCAGCCTGAGGATTCGTTTCCGTTTTTCTCCGGAGCGTTGTAACAACATGTCAATAGCAAGGTGTTCGCCCTTGCCTGTTACATAAGCCGAACCGAGTAGTCCGACCCAGATCAGCAGAAACCCTGCGAGTTCATCCGTAAATGAGCTGGGAGAAGTTAGCACATACCGACTCGTAACCTGCCACAATACATCAACCACCAATACGCTCATCAGCATAACCAGCGACCATTCCAGGAATTTATCCAATTGTTCTCTGAAGCTCATTATTTGGTTTTATTGAACTGCCTTTATACGTTGAATTAACGAATAGATTTCGGGTTCATTCCTATACGATTCGAGGAGGTCCTGAACCCGCGCTTCAAAGGGTGCCTTGTCGGGATAATTAATTTCTACGCCTGCTGCTTTCACTTTGGCCAGCGCTTCCGCTTCCGATTCTGCCCAGTATTTTCGCTCCACCTCAACCGATTCGTAGATCGCGTCACTTAACCACTTTTGCTCCTCGGCATTCAGGCTGTTCCAAACCTTCGTACTGATGATCAGCACATCGGGAACCATGGTGTGTTCGTTGATGGAATAAAACTTACACACTTCATAATGCCGCGAAGTAAAAAAACTTGGCGGATTATTTTCCGCACCATCCACTACCCCACTCTGCAAGGCAGTGTACAATTCACCCCACGATACAGGTGTGGGCGATCCGCCCATGGCCGAAACAAGTTGCATGGCCGTCTGACTTTTCATGACACGGATTTTTAATCCCACCAGGTCTGCAGGGGTTTCAATCGGCTTTTTCAACGTGTAAAAACTGCGGCTGCCGGCATCGTAAAAACACAAGCCTTTAATCCAGAATGGCTCCGTGCTGTTTAAAAATTCCTGCCCTATTTCACCATCCAATACCTTAAAGGCATGTTCCTTTGATCGGAAAATGTAGGGCAAACCCAACACTTTATAATTATCCGTAAAACCTTCAAGTATGGCTGCAGAAACTTTGGTGATGGCCAGGCTTCCAATCTGAAGTAACTCCACACATTGCTGCTCGGAGCCCAGTTGTTCGCTGGGATAAATCTGCACTTCCATTTTTCCGCCCGAGTTTTCCTTCACCCGCTCGGCCATAAACTCCATGGCGCGGTGTACCGGGTGACTGGGGTCTAATCCATGGGCAAGTTTTAATACCGTATGCTCTTTTGAAGCACAACGGATGAACAACAAACTGCTGATAAAGAAAAGGAAGTATGGATGTTTTATATTGAACATGAAGCAAAAACAAATTACGAATGACTATCCCTTCTTATACTTTGTAATGATGGCTAATGCTTCACGGGTTTTATGTTGAATTCCGGTCAGATCAAAATTTCCATCGGCATTTTTGATCATCAGTTTTGAGCCCATGCCCACACATACCACACCGGCTTTAAACCAGGCCGACAGACTTTCTTCTGTGGGCTCAACGCCACCCGTTGGCATCAGTTGCAAATCCGGAATAACCGGCAGTATCGATGAAACAAAATCGGGACCTAAAACAGAGCCCGGGAAAATCTTAATGACCTGTGCACCGAGTTCCTTTGCCGTTACAATTTCGGTAAGGGTAAAACATCCTGGTATCCATAGTTTACCGGATTGGTGGCATACGGTAGCCATCTCAGCTTTCAGAATCGGGGAAACAATAAAATGCGCACCGGCATCAATGAACTTCTTTGCGGTAACGCCATCCAAAGTGGTACCAATGCCAACCAGCATATCCGGATATTGTTCTACGTGTTTAAGCAAGGAAGTAAATACCTCAAAGGCCTTTGCACCACGGTTCGTAAATTCAAACACCCGCACACCTCCGCGGTAGCAGGCATCGAGTACGGCTTTAGCAACTTCCACATCGGCATGATAAAAAACCGGGATCATGCCGGAACTGCGCATAACATAGACGATGGAATCTGGCGTATGGGTTGTCATAGGTTATGATTAGCGTGATACACGTCCGGAGGCGTCTCCCTTCATCAGCTTTTCCACTTCTTCCACGGTTACCAGGTTGAAATCTCCTTTTATGGTGTGTTTAAGGCAAGAAGCTGCAACGGCAAAGTTGAGCGCTTTCTGATCATCGTTTGGATAAGCTATCAATCCGTAAATCAATCCTCCCATAAACGAATCGCCACCTCCTACCCGATCGACAATATGTGTAATTTGATAGGTAGGCGCTTCAAATAATTTCTTTCCATCCCACAACACACCCGACCAGGAATTATGACTTGCACTAATCGAACCCCTTAGCGTGATGATTACTTTTTTTGCTTTTGGGAATTTGGCCATTAACTGTTTACCTACCGATTCGTATGCAGCGCCTTCCACATGACCGGAAGTTACATCCACACCTTCGGGTTTAATTCCAAACACCATGTCGGCATCTTCTTCATTGCCCAGAATAACATCGCAATGACTTACCAATTCTTCCATAACCTCACCGGCCGATTTACCCCACTTCCACAACTTATTGCGAAAGTTCAGATCGGTTGAAACGGTAATACCTTTCTTGGATGCGGCCTCACACGCTTCCCGACACACCTCCGCAGCGCCTTCGGAAACAGAGGGCGTAATGCCCGTCCAGTGAAACCAGGTAGCACCTTCAAAGGCTTTGTCCCAGTCGATAGCCCCTTTCTTTAAATTAGCAAAGGAACTGTTGGCCCGGTCGTAGATTACCTTGCTGCCGCGACTTACCGCTCCGGATTCCAAAAAGTAAATCCCAATGCGATCGCCACTCCGGTTAATATAGGCCGTATCTACCTTGTGACCACGCAAGGAAGCGATAGCTGCATCGCCAATATCGTTCTTGGGCAAGCTGGATACGAAGCGGGCATCGATACCATAATTGGCCAACGAAACGGCAACGTTTGCTTCGCCACCGCCATACGTTGCTTCAAATTCAGTTGCTTGAGAAAACCGGAGAAAGCCAGGCGTTGCCAGCCTGAGCATAATCTCACCAAAGGTTACCACTTTACTCATGAGTTCTGGGTTATTAATTTTTGAAAGAATTCCACATTTTGGATGCATTTAGCTACCGGTGCAAATAGGTACAAACCTTAAAATCGGTCAAAATATCAAAATTTTAAAGATATTTTTATCCTCCTCCCCTTGCAGCAGCGAATAATTTACCTATCTTGTGCAATCGATTGCGCAATATAGTAGTTTTATTCAAATGTCAACTAAGTTCTTACAAATACATCCTTCCGATAATGTTTTAGTGGCGTTATCCGATTTACAGGCGGGTGAAACCATTCAGTACAACAGAACCTCAATAGTTCTGCCCCAGGATGTTCCGCCTAAACATAAATTCTCGATTGCACCCTTGGGTATGAACGATGAAATCCGGATGTACGGAATCCTGGTTGGCAAAGCTTTGATGCCTATACCGGCAGGCGGGGTTATCACCACCCAAAATGTAAAACACCAGGCTTTTTCTTTTTCTGAGAAATCTGTACAGGCCAGCTGGTTGGCTCCGGATATTTCAAAATGGAAGGACAAAACCTTTATGGGGTATCACCGCTCCGATGGACAAGTTGGTGTAGCCAATTACTGGTTGGTGGTGCCGTTGGTGTTTTGCGAAAACCGGAATGTCAACGTAATCCGCCAAGCGTTTGAAGAAGAACTGGGCTTTGCCAAAAAGGATACATACAAAAATTATGTGCACGAACTGGTGCAACTCTATAAGGAGAATAATGTTGATGCGATTACAAGCCTCCCCTTTCAACCGGGAAGTACGAATGGCAAATCAAAAGTTTTCAAGCATATTGATGGAATAAAATTCCTCACGCACGAAGGCGGCTGTGGTGGAATCCGTCAGGATTCAGAAGCGCTTTGTGCGTTACTGGCAGGGTACATCAACAACCCCAATGTGGCGGGCGCTACTGTGTTGAGTTTAGGTTGTCAGAATGCTCAGATTGATATCCTTCGGGAAAAAATAAACCAATTGAATCCTTCCTTTTCCAAACCGTTGATTATCCTGGAACAACAACGGGAAGGCACGGAACAAGACATGCTGGTGCGGGCCATTCAAGAAACATTTCTTGCTTTGATTGAAGTCGATAAGCTGGAACGAAAGCCGGCCCCGTTGAGCAAATTAAAAATCGGGTTAGAGTGTGGCGGTTCGGATGGTTTTTCCGGTATTTCGGCAAACCCGGCTGTGGGTTATGTTTCGGATTTAATGGCTGCGCTGGGTGGTGCTTCCATCCTGTCGGAGTTTCCCGAATTGTGTGGCGTTGAGCAAGAGTTAATCAATCGATGTGTGGATGAAACCATTGCCCATAAATTTATACACCTGATGCGGGCATATTCCGATTCGGCTGTAGCCGTAGGTTCCGGCTTTGATATGAATCCCTCTCCGGGAAATATAAAAGACGGATTGATTACCGATGCCATGAAATCCGCAGGTGCGGCCAGGAAAGGCGGAACTTCTCCCGTGGCCGATGTACTTGATTATGGAGAATATGTTACTAAGCCGGGCCTCAATTTATTATGCACACCCGGCAATGATGTTGAAAGCACTACCGCTATGGCTGGTGCTGGCGCAACTATCATCTTGTTTACAACCGGATTAGGTACGCCTACCGGAAACCCGATTGCCCCGGTTATAAAAATTTCTTCCAACACCAAATTGGTAGAAAAAATGCCCGACATTATTGATGTGAATGCCGGTACGGTAATCGATGGCACCAAGTCGATTGAAGAAGTGGGTGAAGAAATTTTTGAATACATCGTTCGTGTAGCCAGCGGAGAAATTAAAACCAAGTCCATGGAACTTCAGCAGGATGACTTCATTCCCTGGAAGCGGGGGGTTTCACTTTAAGTTTTAGTTGGTTGAAGAATTTTCAACCTATTCCATCAATTCCAAAACTATGACCGAATTAGGCGGCATGTTCACCTTCAGGTTTCCTTTAGAAAGCGATGCCTGCCTAAAGGGTTTTGGCACTACGTTCGTTGGGTTATCAAAGGTATTATGATCTTGTACTTTCGGTGATGTTAAAATTCTTCCAGACAACTGGTTGGCGTTAAATCCGTTGATGGCAATATCAACTTCCTGGGTTTTCCGGTTATCGATATTGGCTAATGAAATGTGTAACTTTCCCGATGAATCTTTCGATGCCGAAACCGATATGGCCTGAACCCGCTTGTCGCCCACCACAAAATCATTCGAAATAATTTGTGCGGGCACCAGCGTTGCATCCTGGTGTACCTTGTACATTTCCATGACGTAGTACGTTGGCGTGAGGATGATCTTCTCTTTGTTGGTGAGGATCACCGCCTGAAGAACATTGACAAGTTGTGCCAGGTTTGCCATGCGCACCCGGTCGGCATGGTTGTTAAAAATGTTGAGGGTTAGCCCGGCAATCATCGCATCCCGGATGGTGTTTTGCTGATACAATTGTCCTTTTCCTTCCGGATCGGTTTCATACCATCCGCCCCATTCATCAACAATTAACGCAACCCGCTTTTGCGGATCGTACCGATCCATTACTTCGCTGTTTTTACGAACGATCTCTTCCATGCGCCACGCCTGGTGCATGGTTTTAAAATATTCCTCATCGGCAAATTTGGACGATGAACCTTTATTACTCCAGTTAAAAACCGAATAATGATGTATGGATACACCTTCAAAACGCCTGGATGGAATGTTTTTCATGATGGCTTCGGTCCACGCATAATCGGGCGAACCGGGTCCAACGGCTATCCGGAATAATTTCTCGGTGTTGCCGTAACTTGTCATGGCTGTAGCGTATTGTCTGTACAGGTTAATATAATGATCGACTGTCATGTCACCGCCACAGTCCCACGATTCATTTCCGATTCCCCAATACTTTACATTCCACGGCCTATCGCGGCCGCTTTTCGCCCGCAGGTCGGTAAGGTAACTTGTTCCGTTAGCATGGTTGGTGTATTGAACCCATTCAACGGCTTCCTGAACAGACCCTGAATTCATATTCACCGCCAGGTAAGGTTCTGCACCCAGCAATTCACACAGGTTTAAAAATTCATTGGTACCGAAACTATTGTCTTCACGCACATTGCCCCACGAAAGATTTTCGATGTGCTTCCGTTCGCTTTTCGGCCCAATACCGTCTTTCCAATGATAGATGTCGGCAAAGCATCCTCCCGGCCATCGCAGGTTCGGGATTTTTAAATCCTGAAGTGCTTTTATAATATCATTCCTCACGCCTGCTGTATGGGGAATGGTTGATTGATCTTCCCCGACATAAATTCCATCGTAAATGCATCGCCCTAAATGTTCGGCAAAGTGCCCGTAGATGTGTCTGCTGATCTGGGTCTCCGCCCGGTTAGCGTGTAATGTAATTCTGTTTTGAGCATTTGAGTAAATTACCCAAACACTACACAGGAGGATCAGGATGATTCTTTTCATGACGGAACTAAATAAACCGGTTAATCAGATTTTCATAATACTCCTGTCGGCCGCTGATCACTTCAGGTTCGCCATTTTTATGCGCAAGCTGGCTGAGGTCGGTCAGCGCTAGTTTGCCCGATTCAAACTGTTTGCCTTTTCCAGTATCAAACGATGCATACCGTTCTTTCCTTAACCTCAAAAATTCCCCATCGTCAAGAATGGCCTGAGCTGTTAACAAGGCGCGGGCAAACGTATCCATCCCACCAATATGGGCATATACAATATCTATCAGATCGGTGGAGTTTCTCCGTGTTTTTGCATCAAAGTTTATGCCTCCGGTTTTAAAACCACCAGCCTGAAGAATAACGAGCATAGCTTCAGTAAGCTCCAGGAGATTGTTTGGAAACTGATCCGTATCCCAACCATTCTGGTAATCGCCCCGGTTGGCATCAATGCTTCCTAACACGCCTGCATTGGCCGCTACCTGTAGCTCGTGCTGAAAAGTGTGCAGGGCAAGTGTGGCGTGGTTTACTTCAATATTGAGTTTGAAATCATTCATCAGGTCAAACTCGCGTAGAAAAGCAATCACCGTAGCCGAATCGAAGTCGTATTGATGTTTGCTCGGTTCCATGGGTTTAGGTTCAATCAGGAACGTACCTTTAAAACCGTTTCTTCTTCCATAGTCGCGGGCCATGTGCAAAAAGCGGGCAAGGTGTTCCTGTTCCCGTTTCATGTTGGTATTCAAAAGCGACATATAGCCTTCTCGGCCACCCCAGAAAACATAGTTGCTGCCGCCCAATTCAATCGTGGCATCCAGCGCATTCTTTACCTGTGTGCCTGCCCAACAAACCACATTAAAATCGGGGTTGGTAGAAGCCCCGTTCATGTACCGGGTGTGCGAAAACAAATTGGCAGTACCCCATAACAGTTTAATCCCTGTTTGTTTTTGCTTTTGTTTCGCGTAGCTAACGATTGCTTTTAACCGGGCTTCCGATTCCTTTAACGTTGGCGCTTCATCCACCAGGTCGTAATCGTGAAAGCAATAGAATTTGATGCCGAGTTTAGAGGCGAACTCAAAGGCCGCATCCATTTTATCTTTTGCGCGCTCAACCGGGTCGGATTTTTGCAGCCATAGAAAATTTTTAGTTGCTCCACCAAACGGATCACCGCCTGTTCCGCAGAAGGTATGCCAGTAGGCAACTGCAAAACGTAGATGCTCTTCCATGGTTTTCTTCCCCACTTTGCGTTTGGCATCGTAGTATTTAAAGGCCAGCGGATTTTTGGAATCCCTGCCTTCGTATTTAATGACAGGAATGTTTTTAAAAAATTCGTTCTTAGCAGATTTCATGCGTATAACTATTTAGGATTTAGCTGATGGTTTAAAACTTCTTTCCAGGTATTGAAGGCATGCAGGTAATGGTTACGATTGGTGCCATCAGGTTCATATTTTTTTATACAAGCAAGATTGCCAAACGCTTCCTCCGGATTGGAATAATATCCCATGCCTACACCTGCACCCCGCGCAGCACCTTGCGATCCATCGGTGTTGTATAATTCGAGTACAGCTCCAGTTACTTGTGTAAACGTTTCACAAAACACCGGACTTAAAAACATATTGGCATGGCCGGCCCGGATAATTGTGGGTTTAATTCCCAGTTCGTTCATTATATCAAACCCATAGCCAAGCGCGAAAACGATTCCTTCCTGCGTGGCCCTGCACATATGTGCAGCTTTATGTCGGTTAAGGTTTAGATCGTGAATACTTGCACCAACATCTTTACTGCGCAACATCCGCTCGGCTCCATTACCAAACGGAAGCACAACCAAATTATCCGATCCTACCGGTGCTTGGGCAGCCAGGTCGTTCATTGCATCATAGTGGATGGGGTTATTCATTGACAGCAACGTATTGCGTAACCAACTGTTCATAATACCGGTGCCATTCACACACAACAGCACTCCATAACGCGGATTATTTTTAGTGTGGTTTACGTGAACAAAAGTATTCACCCGA
>CAZOYJ010000149.1:6142-9279 GCA_964583905.1 uncultured Roseivirgaceae bacterium | reverse complement strand
AAAAGTTAAGCGAAACACCCGTTTGATTTTTATTACGGCCACTCGTCACGCTCATGTGCATCAACCCCGAAAACACCGGAAAATGAGTAAAATAATTGGTACCTTGATGGTGCATTTTTGAATTCAATTATGTCGAAAAACTTAAGTTATCTGGCCGGAAGAAAGGGCGTAAACAAAACGCTTTTTGAGGAATTAGGTATCGCTGCCGGTGAAACGGGCTCGCCTACGCAGGAGAAGATGGAAGAATTGAGAAAAGAATTCCTGGTGGGGAAGGCCAATGTTTTCGGAACGGCAACCTTTTACGATTTTCTAAAGCCTGAAAACCAGGGTAAAAAAGTATACGTGTGCAATGGCAGTGCATGCCTGTGTGCCGGAACCCAGCCAGCATTAAAAGAAAAACTCAGTCAACATTTTCACGCAGCCGAAATCGGGGAAATGTGCTGCCTGGGAAGATGCTACGAGAACTCCGCTTTCCATTATGCCGGAAAAAATTACTCCGGGAAAGCCATCGACCAAGTTGCAGCCATTAAAAAAACGAAAGCCGCTTTCGCAGATTCGTACACGGTTGGATCATCTGGCACCGCTATTCTTACCCAGCCTTTTCCGGGAATCAAATCATATTATGAAATCCTGAAGAACTGCTTGCATAAACCGGTAGAAGAACTACAGGCTGAACTAAAAACATCCGGATTACGCGGACGCGGTGGCGCTGGTTTTCCAATGGCCATCAAACTTGAAACTTGCCGCAGTACAAAAGCTGATCAGCGCTTCATCGTGTGCAATGCCGATGAGGGCGACCCGGGGGCTTATTCCGATCGATACCTGTTGGAACATCAGCCGCATGCCGTACTCATGGGGATAATCCTGGCAGGATACCTGGCCGATGCTTCCATTGGCGTTATCTACATTCGGGCAGAATATCCTGAATCGATTGACGTGATAGAAAAAGCTATTCTGGAATTGCATGAACATAAACTTATTGGAGAAAATATTTTTGATTCGGGATTCTCCTTCCATTTTAAAATCATTAAAGCACAGGGCGCCTATATCTGCGGTGAGGAAACGGCATTACTCTCATCCATTGAAGGTCAGCGGCCGGAAGTACGAATCCGTCCGCCTTTCCCGGCTCAGCAAGGCTTGTTTAATCTGCCCACGGTTGTTAATAATGTTGAAACCCTGGCTAATCTTCCCTACATCATGCAACATGGCGGTAAAGCATTTGCTGCGCTGGGTACAGCTAAATCTACGGGCACAAAACTGATTTGCCTGGATGGGTATTTCAACAACCCCGGATTATATGAAGTAACCGTAGTAAACGAATTGGGTGGCGGATTCCGGGAGCCGGTAAAAGCCATGCACATTGGCGGGCCGTTGGGTGGATTGGTGCCCGTGTCTAAAATCAACGATCTTACCATCGACTTTGAATCGTTTGCACAGGAAGGCTTTTTACTCGGCCATGCTTCCGTTGTGTGCATTCCGCAAAACTTTCCGCTGGTGTTATACCTTGAGCACCTGTTTGAATTTACAGCACACGAAAGCTGCGGAAAATGTTTTCCGTGCCGGTTGGGATCTACCCGTGGAAAAGAAATGTTACAGAAAGCAAGGACAAGTGATTATAAAATTGATCGCAGGCTGATGGATGATCTGCTGGAAACGTTGGAGATCGGATCCTTATGTATGCTCGGAGGCGGATTACCGCTACCGGTAAAAAATGCGCTGCATTATTTTGAAGATGAACTTGATATTTATTTTAACGGAAAAGAACACTCACAAAAAGGAGACAGTTGACAAAAAGCAATTGACAAGGCTCTGTTGTCAACTGTTTATTTGTCAATTGTCAACTTCTTCATATGTGGAAAAAAAGCATAAAGGTGATTGACTATGGAATCGGTGAAGACAAAATCTACAGTAAGCATTCACACCAACGGCAATGGTGCGGATACGATTATGCTGGCGTATATCAACGATAAGCCTTATGAAATCCGGGAGGGCGAAACCGTATTATCGTTTGTGCGCAGGCATTTAGGAAATACCCGTGTTCCTACGTTATGCGATGCCCCCAACTTAGAGCCCTTTGGTTCGTGTCGCGTGTGCAGTGTTGAGATGGCCTTGAAACCCAATGGCTCCACCAAAACCGTTGCCTCTTGCCACACACCCCTTACCGCCAATGCCTACATCTATACCGATACCGAAAAAATTACCCGGCTCCGCAAAAATATTATTGAACTGGTGCTCACCGACCACCCGCTCGATTGCCTCACCTGTGAAGTAAATAATAATTGCGAACTGCAAACCGTAGCCGCCCAGGTTGGGGTACGCGATGTTCGGTATCCGGATGGAAAAACCCACCTCGATCGCCAAAAAGATTTAAGTCACCCGTACATGACTTCAGATATGTCGAAGTGCATTAACTGCTTCCGGTGCGTACGGGCTTGCGATGAAGTGCAGGGCGAATTTGTACTCAGCATGGCCGGTCGCGGGTTCGACAGCCACATCGTCAAAAGTTTTGATGATAATTTCCTGAACTCCGATTGCGTGAGTTGTGGGGCGTGTGCACAAGCTTGCCCGACATCGGCTATTTCAGACGTGTTTGAATCGAAGAGTATAAATGTTCAGAAGAAAGTAAGAACCGTTTGCACGTATTGTGGAGTAGGTTGTAACCTTGATGTTGCGGTAAACGATGATAAGATCAAGTCGATTCAGGCGCCATACGATGCCGAAGTAAACCAAGGTCATACGTGCCTGAAAGGAAGATTTGCCTTCTCATTCTACAACCACCCCGAACGTCTGCGCACCCCGCTGATCCGCAAGAATGGAGAACTCCAACCCGCCACCTGGGATGAAGCCTACGATTTCATTGCGGAGAAATTAACGAATATTAAAAACACCTACGGCCCCGATTACATTGCCGGCATTTCCTCGGCACGCTGCACCAACGAAGAAAATTACCTGATGCAGAAATTTATTCGTGTAGTGATCGGCACCAACAATATTGACTCCTGTGCACGCGTATGTCACTCGCCTACTGCTTTAGGCATGCAGCGCAGTTTCGGAACCGGTGCGGCCACCAACTCCATCGATGACTTAAAAGATACGGATTGCATTTTAGTGATTGGCGCCAACCCAACCGATGGCCA
>CAZOYJ010000149.1:0-6132 GCA_964583905.1 uncultured Roseivirgaceae bacterium | reverse complement strand
CCACCCGGTAACCGGTGCGAAGTTCAAGCAGTTTGCCATGAAAGGCAAAACAACTATTGTGATCGATCCGCGCAGAACGGAGCTCGCCCGCTATGCTACCTATCATTTGCCCCTGCGGCCCGGTACAAACGTAGCCATGCTCAACATGATGTTGTACTACATCATCACCGAGGGTTTGGAAGACAAACAGTTCATTGAATCGCGTACCGAAGGGTATGAAGATTTCAAAAAGCAAATCCTGAACGTCAACATCGGTGAACTGGAGCGTGTAACCGGGGTGGATAGAAACCTGGTTCGCGAAGCCACATTAGCCTATGCAAAAGCTTCGAATGCAATGTCCTTTCATGGCTTGGGGGTTACCGAACATTCTTACGGTACGTACGCCATCATGCTCATCACCGACCTGGCGATGATTACCGGCAACATCGGAAGAAGGGGTGTTGGAGTGAACCCTTTGCGCGGACAAAACAATGTACAGGGCGCTGCCGATATGGGTTGTCAGCCGCACCAGGGGGCAGGTTATTTTGATGTGACTAATGCCGAGTACCATAAAATGTACGAAGACTTCTACGGTGTAAACCTTCCCAAACACATCGGTTACAAAATTCCACAGATGTACACCGCATCACTGGATAATAAACTAAAAGCCCTCTGGCTGATGGGTGAAGACCTGGTGCAAACCGATCCGAATACCAATAAAGTGATGGCGGCACTGCAAAAACTGGATTTATTGGTGGTGCAGGAATTATTCATGACCGAAACAGCTAAGCTCGCCACCGTGGTGTTGCCGGGCGCTTCCTTCATGGAAAAGAGCGGAACATTCACCAATGGCGAGCGAAGAATTCAACGGGTGAACAAAGTGATTGAACCGATTGAAGGCACGAAATCAGACGGGCAAATTGTGGTGGACATCATGAACCGCATGGGTCATGCTCAACCGGATTACGATCCGGATACATTGCTGAAAGAAATTTCACAAATCGTTCCGTTTTTCAAAGGTGTAAGATGGAATGAACTGGGTGATAATGGAAAGCAATGGCCGGTGAAGGAAGACGGGACCGACACCAAAATTCTGCACACCGAAACCTTTAAGCGCGGTAAAGGAAAATTCCATTATTTCGATTTCATGGAAACCAAAGAAATTCTGAATAACGGAAAGGAATTTCCCTACATCATTACCACCAACCGCGAACTGGAGCATTACAATGCCGGCACCATGACGCGCAGAACCAAAAATGTTGAACTCTTAACGGAAGATGTACTGATGATCAACCCGGCCGATGCTGAAAAGCATTTTCTTAAAGAAGGCGATATGGTTTGTGTGGAGTCGGCACGTGGTAAAGTGGATTTAAAAGCACGCATTACCGATGAGGTAAAACCCGGGATATTGAGTTCAACCTTTCACTTCCCGGAAATCAACCTGAACGTGATCGGCTCCGATGAACACGACAGCGAAGCGATGTGCCCGGAGTACAAAGTAATTGCAGTGAACATCCGGAAAAGTAAGGGCCTAAGAAAGAATTTACCAGCTTAACCTCATCGAGGAGTTATTCCGTTGCCTTGAGTACCATGGATTTGTCGCCCGTCATCTCCCAATGCATGAGTGACGTTGGGACGCTGCCAATCGCGTTGAGCTGATCAAAAAATTCCTTTACCCGAAAGGGTGTATGTTGCTGCTCCTTCAACCTTGCCAATTCGGCCAGGGCAACTTCCAACAGATATTTTCCGGTGATGTAGCTTGTGCCATACCCCGGTTGGCGTAAATATAAATGTTGTTCAAAGATCAATAACTCCTTCTCCGTTTTCATCCAACCACGCGGGGTATACTCGGAGTGAACCTTACCTGCTTCTTCCATATTCATTTCGTTAGCGTGAGCATATAGCGAGCCCAAACCACGTGCGGCCCGTTGCGCAATCATGATGTATACTATTTCTCTGACCCGCGGATCATCTTTGTATAAGCCAGCCTGCATGAACATCTCTTCAACAGCCGTTGCCGTGCCTTCATTGCGTGAATCAAAGATGTTGTACAGCAAAGGCCCTTTGCGTACCTCGCTGGTATGCGGCTCGTAGTCCATCTGGGCCAGTTCGAACCAGTGATAAAAATGCGAGTACAGCGGGCGCGGGTCAATATGCATCCCGATTACGAAGAAGTTTCGCTTTTCGGCCGGTACAAACTGGCCCAGGTGGGCACGCAAGGCCGGTTCGAAATAATCCTTAACCGTTACGATCTCATCCTCCTCCAAAAATTTCAACAGGCTTTTGGCCGACCGCTCCGCCAGCTCGGCAAATGCTTCGGGTGTATCGGCTGCTGAAAGTTCGGGCAGGTTCCGGTTTTGGTGTTCTTCCAGTTTCAGGGCCGTCCAGGCGCGGGCCAGTTCGCGTTTCAACAGCATCACTTCATCATCCCAGGTAAGGGGCACCAGGTGTACATGGTGCTGGTACCAGGTGTAGTTATCTTTTCCGATGCCGGACGGTCCGGTTTTGGAGGCGGATTCCTTTTCCAGCCACGCAGCCAGGTCAGCCGTTGCGTCAATAGCCTCCTCAATTACCTTAACCAGATCGTTGTGTTGCTGCACCCCTGGAAACTCCAGCAAATCGACCAGATCAGCCTGTTGCATTTTTATATCCCGAATGCCGGCTATCCATAAATCCCTGGCATTACCCGTAAGATTAACCTTTGCCTGGTTATTAAAGGGCGCGATAATGCGCAGTTCGTTAATCAGTTTCGCTTTGCCTTCAGCGGTAAGCGGGAAGGTGTATGTCCATAGTTCAATGATGCCCGCGTGCGTGGGACCTTCATGAGCAGGCACATCGCTGCGTTCCATCCATAAGGTTTTGTAATAAGCCGGGTCACGCTCCCACGGCCGAAGCACACGGTGATCAAAATCCAGACCGTTCATCTCGGCATACATCAAATACCAATCCACCTGATGCTGTACAGGCCAGCCGGTGGTATCAACGGCATTTAATTTCTTTTGCCATACTTTCAGTTCATCGTGTTGCTTTTTCATGGATGCCACCGAATAATCCGGAACACCATTTATCAAAACAGGTTTTTGAAACGCGCGCCACTCGTGAAAAAACGTAACGAGTTGATCGTATGTGTTTAATTCTTCCTGCGGAGAATCTCCGGGTGATGAGCACCGTATGGTTGCCACCAACAGCGCAGCAAAAACAGTAATGCTTAAAAAATTCTTCATACATACATGGAATTAAATTTTACGAAGCAACGGCCTGGTTAAACAGGTGGGTCCCCCTCCCCCCTTCACGCTGATTTCATCACCTTGATAATCATAAACAATACACCCAGCCTGTACCATTTGTTTTTTCGTCTCAGGATTTCCGGCCACCATAATACACGTACGCGGAGCAATCGCCAACACATTGCACCCCATGGAATCCCACTCGCTGTCGGGCACTTCAACAAGTGTATAGCCCCGTTCCAACAATCCGTTTCGGAAAGCAATTGGCATAAGTGGCGAATACACTACCGCCAGATCTTTGTCAACCGGGCTGAAGACCGACATTAAATGAAAAACATCGGATGAACCTTTGTAATGCGGCATGGAAGCTACCCAAATGGTTATGCCCCTGGGTTCCAACAATTGCCTGAGTTGCCAAATACCTTCTTCATTGGTGCGATAGGTGTGACCGACAGCCAATGTTTTGTGGTCAATCCAGGCAACATCACCACCCTCCAGCGTTCCAGGAGATTCAATTGCGCCCAGTACAGGGATATTTAATTGTTCAAACAATTTTTGCTCTGCGGCCGGTTCATTCCTTCGGGCAGGTTTACCCATGTTACAGATGATCATTCCAAAATCAGTAGCAATGGAAGCATCACGGCAATAAATTGAATCCATAGTCACTGTATTGTCCTTTGGCAAATAAAAAAGCTCAGCTTTTGATTGGCTTACCAGGTTCTCGAAATTTTTAAATTCTATAACTGCCTTTTGGATGTTGGGTTTTGAAAGGAAATTCAGTTGTTGCCACTGTTCGCTAATTTGTTCCTCGCTGACAAATGCTTCCTCGGGTCGTTTTAAAAAAACTGATCTGAGCTGTCCGTATTCTGAGTGGTGTGTTACTGGATTTTGCATTTAAGTTTTTTTCATCAGCATCCACGCATAAAAAGGCAATCCGCCCATTAGCAAAACAAAACCCCAAAATACAGTTTCTTCACCCGAACCAATTACCGCCCACATAGAATATACAAATGCTATTGCTGCAACACCATATCGGGAGGTGTTCTGTTTTGTTATTCCGTTTAGGCGGCTTTCCATCAGTACGTATGATATGGTTGAAAAAAGATATGCCACCAATGCTGTGAGTGTTGACAACAAAATAATGAACTTATAGGTATCAGCAAGGCTCCTGCTGAAGTTCATGCTCATCATGAATGAAACAAGTATACTGGATACAACCAGGCCAATTGCTGGTGTACCCTGTTTGTTTTCCCAGGCGAAGAATTTTGGAAACAGTCTGTCACGGGCCGCTGCAAAAGGCATTTGTCCCTGTATTAAAATCCAGCCGTTGAGTGCTCCGAAGGTTGAGATTACTGCCCCGCCTGCCACCAGGTACCGGCCGCTTTCGCCAAAGATCGAAGCCGCTGCGTCTGCAAACGGAGCCGAAGATGTATGCAAAGCAGCCGGTGGAATCAGTCCCATAACAGCAACTGTACTGGCAATATAGATCACCGTAGTAAGTCCAGTACCGATGACTGTGGCCCGGGAAATAGTCTTCTCAGGATTTTTTACACTTTCAGATGGTATGGTAGCGCACTCTAACCCAAGAAAAGCAAACAAGGTTAGTGTGGTTACACTGGTTATGGCAGACAAATCAGATTGATTGCTGACGTTAAAAGGATAAAAATTATCGGTCTTAAAAAAAATAAGCCCAGCAATGGTAATAACAACCAAAGGAGCAATTTTTAATACGGTAGTAATTACCTGAACAATACCGGCCGTCTTTACGCCACGTGTGTTAATCCACGTAAGAAACCAAATGGCTGAGAGTCCTGTAAGCACAGCCATTAGTGGATTGTGATCCAACACGGGAACAAAGGTTGCAAGGTAACTTACAAAAGCTACTGCGATGGCGGCATTAGTACACCAAACCGAAATCCAATACCCCCAGGCTACCAGAAATGCGGCAAACGGTCCAAGACCATCGCGTGTGAAAGCATATGGGCCACCGGTTGCTTTGGGATTGATTTTGCTAAGCCAGCCAAATACCAAAGCCAGGCACATTGCGCCTGCTCCTGAAATCAGCCAACCGATTATACTAATGCCCCCATAAATACCGAGCGTGGCCGGCAACATAAACAAAGCCGAAGCAATCATGTTGCCCATAACCAGAGATGTGCTGGTCCATATCCCGATTTGCTTTGGTGCCTTTGTCATGTATTTAATCGTTCATTGCCTGAGTAAATATTAAATCTGTTGTCTCGAACAAAGCCCAATAGGGTCATTCCAGAACTATTTGCCAACTCGACCGCTAAGCTGGATGGCGCACCAACAGCAGCCAGCATGGGTATGCCCGCCATGGCTGCCTTCTGCACCAATTCAAAACTAGCCCTGCCGCTCACGAGCAAAATGTAATTGCTGACGGGAATTTCATTTTTCACAAGCATCGCCCCAATTATTTTATCCAACGCGTTATGCCGGCCAACATCTTCACGTAGTAAAACCAACCCGCCCTGCAGATTAAACAGGCCTGAAGCATGTAAACCACCGGTGTATTCAAATACGCGCTGTGCTTCCCGAAGTTTTACAGGCAAGGCATGAATGATCTCAGCGTTTACGCTCCACTTAACCGGAAGTGTTTCACAGTTTATTTTCACGGCCGCTATAGAAGATTTACCACAAACTCCACAACTGGATGTGGTGTAAAAATTTCGCTGAAGCTTTTCAAAATCAAGTTTAACATCAGGTTTGAGTTCAACCCGGACAACATTCTCTTTCTCTTCCTGCCGGCCAACATCTGCGCAGTATTTAATGCTTTCTACCTGGCCGTAAGTTTGAAGAATGCCTTCTGTAAATAAGAATCCGATAGCCAACTCAAAATCATGGCCGGGTGTGCGCATGGTGACCGATAAACTTTTTTGCTGGCGGGCATCTACGGGGCCATAAC
>CAZOYJ010000148.1:8820-9510 GCA_964583905.1 uncultured Roseivirgaceae bacterium | reverse complement strand
ATCGCCTCCTTCATACGAGTGTTTGATGGCATTGGATACCAGGTTGGTGATGACCTGGAATGTCCGCTGCCAGTCGGCATAAACGATCACCGGCTTTCCTTGTACCTGAACCTTTAACCGGATGTTGCGCTTGCCGGCTTTCTCTTCAAGTTGTTCAAAAACTTCATGGGTGAGTTTGTTCAAATCAATATTCTCGAAGCGCATTTTGATCTGACCCGTTTCAATGTGCGACAGGGTAAGCAGGTCCTGGACCAGGGCGTCCAACCCATCCAGGCTTTTAGCGGCCTTTTTTAAAAACCGGCCGCGTACGGCTTTATCCTCCATTGCGCCATCGAGCAGTGTATGAACAAATCCCTGGGCGGCAAAAATGGGAGTTTTGAGTTCGTGCGAAACATCGGCAATAAATTCCTTGCGAAAGGCTTCCAATTTTTTGAGTTCATCAATTTCTTTTTGCTTGAGTTCGGCAAACGAAAAGATTTCTTCGTTGATTTTTTCAAGCGGATTCAGTACTCCCGACTTTTGTTTACCCAGCTTGTTCAACTCCTTCTTGCGGAGTTTATCCATAAGCTTGTAGATTTTGTTGATCTCCCGGAAGATCAAAAACTCCAATACAACAAAAATCAGGATGTAGGAAATGGAAAAACTGATGGCAAATGCAACCAGCAATACAACAGCCGAAGCGTTTTCCAC
>CAZOYJ010000148.1:5506-8810 GCA_964583905.1 uncultured Roseivirgaceae bacterium | reverse complement strand
AACCAGGGCAATGCAGATTGCCAGTAACAAGGCCAATACCCTTGAGCTATAAACCATGCGGGAAATTCAAGATTTCTGCTTCAAAGTTCAAGCGTAACCGGTAAAGTAATCCGGGAATGCTGACGAACGCTTAATTCAGGCTGAACTTATACCCTACGCCCTTCACCGTTGTAATGTAATCCTCCCCAATCTTTTCGCGCACCTTGCGTACGTGAACATCCACCGTGCGGGCCAGTACGTACACATCCGAACCCCAGATATTCTGCAACAAGTCCTCCCGGCTGAAAACCTTGTTGGGATTTTTGGCCAGGAAATACAAGAGCTCAAACTCCTTTTTAGGGAGGTTTATTTCGCGGCCGTTAATTTTTATCGTGTAGCTGGTGCGGTCGATGGTGAGATCGCCCAGGGAAAGCACGGCAGCAGGATCTGATTTTTTTATATCCCTTCTGAACAATGCAGCAATGCGACTAATCAATGCCCGGGGTTTAATGGGCTTGGTGATGTAATCATCGGCACCCACATCAAAGGCTGCCACTTCAGAGTATTCTTCCGACCGTGCGGTAAGGAAAATGATGAAGGTTTTCTGAAGCTCCGGAATTTCGCGTAAAAGCCTGCAGGTTTCAACGCCATCCATTTTAGGCATCATGATGTCGAGAAGCACCAAATCGGGTTGAAATTTTTTGGCAATGTCAACAGCTTTTTGGCCATCGCCAGCAGTTTTCACTTCATACCCGTCTTTTTCCAGATTGTATCTGAGAAGTTCCTGTATGGGTTCTTCATCATCCACAACAAGCACTTTATGAACCGGCTTGTTTCCCATAGGTTACGCTAAATTTTGGCTCAAAAGTAGGCAGAAAACAGGGGTTTAAAAACCGACCACTTAATCTTAACAATTCCTTAATGCAACCTCTACAGGTACGGATGACGAACGATTAACGCTTTTATATAGGCACGAAGGTCGCCTTCAAAGTTCGTCTGCCACTCTTCCCAAAGCTCGTCTTGATTAACCTGGTACCGTCTGAACGACATGAAGTAAGCATTGTTCGGGAGCACATGCATCAGTTTTTGCGAAGGGTTTGTAAGTATCTGAAGCGAAAGGGAGTCGAGTGAACTCATAATTTTACGGATGGCAATTTCCTTAACTGACTTTTTTTCTTCCACCGGCATTTGCTCTATGGCTAAGTAAACGCTATCCAGGTAGTCGCATCCGCGCAGGATATGATCGACATACCGCTCGTAATCATTTTCCTCGCGTACATACCGCTGGTATTCCGGGCTCTCCACGCCAAACCGATACCGCATAAATACTTCTGCGCCCCGGTCACCAATAAACGAGGCCAGGTTTTCATTAAATTCGGCACTGTCTTTAACGAAGATTGTGGCATGCACCAACTCATGAATAATCAGTCCGGCCAGGTCGCCTTCATTCCGGAGAAGCATTCCGCTCAGGATGGGATCGCGAAACCACCCTAACGTTGACCAGCCTCCCGGATTACGCACGCTTACATCCCAACCATCGGCTTCCAGTTTACGCTGCTCGGCTTGCGCCAATGCGCTATCGAAGTAACCCTTATAAGGCACAGCGCCAATCACCGGGAAAACCCATTCCTTCGGCACCAGCCTGAAGGGTTCGCTTGCCGTTACCACCCACATGATTTCCTGGCCTTTCTGATCGTACAGCGTTCGGTAATTCCGGGTGTCTTTCAAGCCCAGTGAGTCGATGGAAAATTGCCTGACTTCCTCAATCAGTCGAAGCTTTGCCTTAAGCGAATCTGGAAAATCAGGATCGTTCAGAAATTCTTCCACCGGCCGGGCATTCCATACAATATGAAGCTGCCCTTTTCCTTGCCTAATGCCATAACGCACCAGGTCCCAGTACACTGCGCATAAAATCCCAGTAATCAACACCAATGCCAGCAGGAACCATTTCCCTATCCGCAAGAGCTTTCTCCACATAAGAATGTAGTTATTTTACCCCGCATTATAATCACTTTTACAATCTTTAACAGAAATCCATCAAAACCATGACAACTGACAACTAATGTCGTACTTTTTTGCTACCATTTGTTTTTGGGAGGCTTAGTGGTAGTTTTGACTGTTGAACAAATTGATTAATTAATTCCTGAATACTGATATGAATGATGCCAAAGAAAAATTGAAAGCGCTTCAGCTAACCCTTGACAAACTTGAGAAAACCTACGGCAAGGGAACTGTAATGAAGTTAAGTGATGAGAAGGTGCTGGACATTCCTTCCATCTCAACCGGATCGCTCGGCTTGGACATTGCCCTAGGCATTGGCGGCATTCCCCGCGGCCGGGTAACAGAAATTTATGGACCGGAATCTTCGGGTAAGACCACCCTCACCATGCACATGATTGCCGAAGCCCAGAAGAAGGGCGGCTTGGCTGCTTTTATTGATGCCGAACATGCCTTCGATAAAACCTATGCCGAAAGGCTGGGGATCGATACCGAAAACCTGCTTATTTCCCAGCCCGATAACGGTGAGCAGGCCCTTGAAATTGCCGACCACCTGATTCGCTCCGGGGCGATTGACATTATCGTTATTGACTCCGTTGCAGCACTGGTTCCCAAAGGCGAACTGGAGGGTGAAATGGGCGAAAGCAAGATGGGGTTGCAGGCACGACTGATGTCACAGGCCCTTCGCAAGCTTACCGGAACCATCAGCAAAACCGGGTGCGCCTGTGTTTTCATTAACCAGCTTCGCGAAAAGATCGGGGTAATGTTTGGCAACCCCGAAACTACAACCGGTGGTAATGCCCTGAAGTTTTATGCTTCGGTGCGCTTAGACATTCGAAGAATCGGACAAATCAAAGAATCGGCTGACGACATTACCGGTAACCGCGTAAAAGTGAAGGTAGTGAAGAATAAAGTGGCGCCTCCATTTAAAGTGGTTGAGTTCGATATCATGTATGGTATAGGGATTTCCAAATCCGGTGAAATTGTCGACCTGGGCGTTGAACTCAATGTGTTGCAAAAAGCGGGTTCATGGTTCTCGTACGATGGAAATAAACTCGGCCAGGGCCGCGATGCGGTAAAACAACTGATTGAAGATAATCCGGAGCTGATGGAAGAACTCGAAAAAAAGATCAAAGAAAAAATTTCGGGTGTTGCGGAAAAGAAAGTGTTGGAGGAGAAATAGAATTTAGGGTTTGGGATTAGGACTTAGGGATTAGGGGTTAGGTCTTGAGCTAAAAGCTTAAATGATCTAAGATTTACGGTTAACGATTTTTGATTTTTTTGAAGTAGGTGCTGTAAGCCCTAAACCCTAATCCCCAAATTACGA